>DIJW01000039.1:0-6252 GCA_002421475.1 Thiomicrospira sp. UBA5634
GGCCGTTACGTTATCTAAGAAATCAAAACTTTCCGGCGCCGCATAATGCACATTTTCAATTTTGGCAGATCCCCAACCGGTTGAGTAAAAACGTAAAGCCGGATTATCTTGCAAATAAAAGCCGATTTGTTGCTCTAATATAGTTCTTGCACTGGCAAATGTTGGCTCAGTCGGCGTCATTTCACCCGAGTTTGCCTCAACCTTAATTGAGTCTTTATAACTTAACTGTGACGCAACTTTGGCTTCATCACTGCTGGATTCATGCGTCCTACCTTTAGCGAAACAAAAATCTAACCCGGACAAAACAATATTTTGACAACCTAGATAAGCTGCCACGTTTACTGCCGTATTGGTTACGGTTGGCCCTAACGAATCTAAATTGCGCGGATAATCATTTTTCCAACCATATTTATTACCGGTATAACAGGTTAAACCGCTCCACTGACCTAATAACTTAGGGTTGATATGATAACCATTTAATAAAATTGACTGATCTTGAAATGCAAAAATACCTTTTGAGTTGTCAAAACTGACATCATGCGGGTCAACCGAGACATAAAAATCCGGCACGATGCCTTCTTTTTTTAAGCGTCGAGCGATACGCGCCACTGAAAAAATAACTAACTTTGACTGATTTTGTTTAATCCACTCAATCGCATCATCCAGTGTCGGCCCACCCCCAAGCACTATAGCCGTGGCGCCCTCCAAGGTTTTTTTATAGTTTTTTAACGGTAAGATGTTATCCGCCGCATTGAGTAAGCGCGCGTTTTCGAATTGGGCAGCATTTTGTCCAACAATATTTCCTTTCAAAAAATCAATATATTGGATTTCTACTTCATCCCAAAAACGATGATAGGCTGAACCCGGCTTAGCATCCATTACCGCCATAGAGCGAATAAGTTGAATCTTATTTCGCACCACATAGGTTTCAAACGCCGTGTGTAAAATATTAAAATCAAAATCCGCTGATACAACCGATACTTGCTGGCCGGTCGGATCATCACTAAACGACAACCCGAGTTTACCGTTTAGGTCGTTTAACTCAATAAACAAAAACTTTAATGTGGCCGGAAGTTTTTGTGCTTTAACATAGTTATAAAACAAACCACTATCGGTACCTACTACCAAATAAAGCATTTCGTCCTTATCGAACAAGTCTGAAAAATGGGCTTTATAGACAGTTTCAGAGGATTGTTTTAAAAACAGATGCTGGTTAACTTCTGGGTAAAACGCTTCACCGAAAGCGTTTTTTAGCGGTGTCGATAGGGTTATATCAATCATAATTTCCTCAGTACAAATTTTATTTGCCGAGATTCAAGCATAAAACAGACCAAGTTAACTTAGAGACCATCACGCCAAGTTTGATCAGCGTTTTGATACCACAAACTCGGCATATTCAAAATCTTCAGCATAATCAATATCCACCGAAAACTGTTTAGCCATTTCATAAGCAAAGGTTCCGTGAGAAAGGTAAAAGGTTTTTTCCGCCATGATGTCGTTAATCCTGCCACACATAACCGCACCATTTAACTGGTAACGTTTAGGCAAATCTTGGCTACGGGTTTTAAGTTGATCCAGCTGATTGGCAATAAAGTTGTCTAAGCAATGATCTTCCGGCAAGGTCATTGTCCACTCCACCGGGTGATCAAGGGGTGTGACGGATACAACCGATCTAACCTTGGGCTTGTGCAATAAATCAAAAGCCTGCTTAATATGAATCGACTGCCTTAACGGAGAAGTCGGTTGCAACAACATAAGGTATTCGTAATGACGCCCTTGAGCAGCCAGTTTATTAATTGTGTCTGCCAAAACATCAAATGTGGAGGCGGTGTCACTTGCCAATTCTGCCGGTCTTAAAAATGGCACATCCGCACCGCAACCCAGTGCAATTTCAGCAACCGATTGAGCATCGGTTGAAACCACAATATCCATATCAAGTTTAGCGTTTTTTGCCGCATCGATCGTCCAGCAAATTAATGGTTTACCCGCCAGTAATTTGATATTTTTATGCGGCAAACGTTTACTGCCGGCGCGTGCCGGGATAATTGCCAAAATATTGTTTGGTTTAGTCAATCTGTCCACCTTTATCGCGCACCGGCATTCGGAGTACGTTTTTGAAAGTGCACTTCATAATCAGCCTGTGCCTGATAATAATCCGGCATTTGGCCAATATCCATCCAATATTCAGTTAGCGGAAATCCGCCAACCGTTTTATTTTCAGCCAAGGCTTTTTCAATTAATGATGTCATATCGTAGTAGGTATTTGCCGGCATTAAATCCAGTGCCTGCGGGCTTATGGCGTAAATACCGGCATTGACAAAATAACGATAAATCGGCTTTTCGACTAACTGGTTAATCTGGTGCCCGGTCATTTCGATCACGCCATAAGGTACTTGTTGCGAATACTCGCGCATACAGGCACTAATAATGTCGCCATTATCTTGATGAAATTTAAGTAATGCTTTCAAATCAATCTTGGTGAGTAAATCACCATTCATCACGATAAACGGTTCAGTGAGTTTTTCAGGTAATAACGATAAGGCACCGGCGGTACCCATGCGTTCGGTTTCTTCAACATAATGAATCCGTACCCCGAACTGCTCGCCATCACCAAAATAATCACGAATCTGTTGGCCTAAATAATTTATACAAAAGTAAAAATCCTCAAATCCTTGCTCGGCAATATGTCGCACAATCGTTTCCAATATCGGCTGATTGCCGACCGGCAACATTGGTTTTGGTATATTTTCTGTCAAAGGCCGTAACCGTGTTCCCATGCCACCTAACATCAAAACCACCGCGTTCGGCAAAGTTGAGGGGGCTTTCTTTTGATAAAACAGTCCCACAATACGTTTGTTTTCATCCACAATCGGCAAATGGCGTAATTGATACTTATCAATCCGTTTTTGCCAAAGCAAAAATTTTTCTTGCGTTGAACCAACCGTAGGATGTTGGTTCATGACATTTTCAATGGCCGCATCTAACGAAAAACCTTTTAATAGTCCGCGTCGAATATCGCCATCTGTCACTGTCCCCAGCAAAACCTGTTCAGCTGAGACGACTAAAGCGATTTGAAGCGCCGCTTTATCCATGACGCCTAAGGTGTCTTTGATCGAGCTTTGCGGCGTTACAGCAATTAACTTCCAATCATGCAGATTCACGGCTCTTTCCTTTTTTAACTGATCACAGTTGGTTTAACGGTTAAATCATAAAATTCTTTTGTATTTAAACCTTGCAGCACAATCTGCGCCAACACTTGTGTCATCATCTGCGCACTGTTACCGGCACCATAAACACTGACCTTTTTCGTCGCTATCGCCCGGAATTGTTCGCTTATCGCAGCGTTAATTGCTTGTTGAATAGCCGTGCAGGATTCTGCACAATCAATAATTGAGGGAGCACGTAAACGCCCATCTTGTCGACTACCAATATTCACTGTCGCAGTACCTAAAGCCGGGGCTTCAATAATCCCGCTGGACGAGTTGCCAATCACCACATCCGCCAACGCCATCACACTTAAATAACGTAACGAACCCAATGAGCTAAACAGCTGGACATTTAAGTTAGTCGTTTGCATCCATTGTTTAATCATCTGATGCATGGCTTCGCCTTGCGCATCGGCATTCGGTGCAGTCCAGACTATCGTTGCCTGTGGAAAATCAGCCAATGCAGAAAATAAGTTTTTTAACGCTTCAACGCCCCCAACCGTTCCCCAAGTAACCGGATGATAGGTAATAAGAAACAAGGGTGAATTCAGCGGCATATTTAAATCCGCCGCTAATTGCTCCCGACTGAGCAATGTAAGGTGATGGATTAAATCCAGGCCTGGTGCACCGACATTAAACACCCGATCCGGCTGTTCACCCATTTGAATCACCCTTTGGCGATAAGATTCCGCCGCAGTAAAATGCACACTGGCCATTTTTGTGATCGCATGGCGAATTGACTCGTCAACCGCACCGAAGGTTAATTCGCCACCGTGAATATGCGCGATCGGGATATTCATTAATAATGCGGCTTGCGCCGCGGCCAGCATTTCATAACGATCACCAAGTATCACCAGAATATCCGGCTTGAGATGTTGCAACGCATCAGCAAAACCAACCAGTCCTTTTGCAACTGACTTAATGATCGCAACGGAATCATCACCCTCTTCCAGCATTTCAACTCGCGCATCGACTTGAAAACCGTCAGCTAAAATTTGATTAACTGTCATACCATGCTTAGCAGATAAGTGCGCTGCACAAGCAATCACTTGAAGCTGTAACGTTTGCGTATTTTGGATGGTTGACATTAACCGACTTAACAAGCCATATTCGGCACGTGTTCCGGTTACCACACAGATTTTTCGTAACATGTTATGGTTCAATTTCAATCCCTGCACCCGCTTGAAAAGTAGCGACCGCCGTTTTACCAATCAGCTCGTCCCAAAATTTAGCTTCCAGCCCTTTATCGCTGCGTTTTAAGGTCAAGTTTTGTGGCGAAAAAACCTCTCCTTTCTGAATAAGGGTTTTAGCCACAATGCGTTTTCTAGCTATCGCAATATTGCCTTTTTCGGAGTTTGAAGGTTGCTTGTCTGCAGATCCCAACGCTAACTCAATGTGACGAATGGCGCTCACCATCGCTTTCAACTCCGAAGGGTCAAGACTGGCTTTGTGATCCGGCCCGGGTAAGGTTTTATCTAACGTGAAATGTTTTTCAATCACCTGAGCGCCGAGTGCGACCGCTGCAATCGGCACCTCAATACCTAATGAATGGTCAGACAGACCCACTGATACATCAAGTTCACTGGCTAAGGTTCGCATCGCGCGTAAATTAACATCTTCATACGGCGTTGGGTAAGCGGTATTGGCGTGTAAAACGATAAGATTTTTCTTGCCTAAACCAGCTTGAAGCAAGGTGTTGACAGCCAGCTTTATTTCAGCCAAATTTCCCATGCCGGTCGATAAAATCGTCGACTGGTTTAAAGCAGCAATCGCCCGTAAATACGGAATCGACAACAGCTCCCCGGAGGGGATTTTCCAGCGCTGCATACCTAGTCCGTGTAATAAAGTAATGCTCGGCATATCAAAAGCCGTCGACATAAATTCAATGCCTTGTTGCCGGCAATAATCAAACAGCAGATGATGATCCGCATCCGTTAATTCCAGCCGTTTTAACATTGCAAACTGACTTTCTTTAACACCGGTATTAGCCGTTTGATAGGCAGCCTGTTCGGCCGTTTCCGTCACCAGTTCTTCGGTTTTAAACGTTTGAAACTTAACCGCATCAGCACCGGCCACAACTGCCGCATCCACCAGTTTTTTGGCCATCTCGATGGAACCATTATGGTTTACGCCTGCTTCAGCAATGATAAATACACGGTTATTTTTCGATTGCAAGCCCATCAAAACCACCTTTCATTTTATTCAACATCACTGTTTAACTAGCACCTTACCGGTCACAAAATCACCGTCAAGATCAAAAAAATACGCAGTATCATTCAATTGATACACCGCCTGTTTTAACTGCTGATTAGGTTCAAATGTTGGATTGATTTGTTGAAGATAATCATAAGCCACATCAAAAAACTTCAGCATCGACATCCCCATGCCATGTCCCATATTTTTTATTAATGAACCATCAATATCGCCTTCCGTTAACACATTCATCATCACATTTTTAAAACCGAGTTCTGCCATATTTTTCGCCATCTCGATTTTGTCTGCGGTATTAGCGACATCATCATATTCAGCATGATAAAAAAGATAAAAAGTATCTTGTCCACCTTGATGCAACATTTGTGAAAGTTGCCCATGCGTAAAGGATCTTATCTCTACCCGATCACCGCTAAATGAGTAAGGTAAGCCCGGTTTAAGTGTCCAGGGCGTCTTGGTATTAACGTGTAATGTCACACCGCGGTGAATTTTATGAATACCTTCCGGTAACTGAAGTTCCGTTCCGACCACGTATTTCATATTTGGATGCGCCCAAGAGGAATTATCAAATACAGCGCGCACCAACCCGGGATAAATTTTGGTGACTAAGTTAGCCAAATAACCGCCATAAGATGAGCCCACCAAAATAATATTTTCTGCGTTCAAATCAAAACGTTTAATCGCATCTTGTATGGCATTCACAATATCAATCGCCGCCAAAATACCAAAGTTTTGATATTCATTTTTAGTGGGTATATACGCAGCTTGTAATATGATTTCAGCATCATTTTTTACCAAAAGCTCACTTAAAGCCTCAAGAGAGGGTTCACCAACT
>DIJW01000039.1:6260-9296 GCA_002421475.1 Thiomicrospira sp. UBA5634
CAACTTTGCTGTACTCAGATTTAAAAATCTCTACTTTTGCACCAGTCTGATTGCGTGAACCAATACAAAAGTAATTTAATGTCAGCGCCGCCATATGATATTTTTTTGATGTCCTGGCGCAAAACACCTTGGAGTATTCGCCCAAATCCTCACCGAATCCCGGAATATAAACAATTAACCCGTCTTTATAGGCGCTGTTAAACACAAAATACTCTGTCTGTCTTGTGCCATGCAATCCGAACTCAAAATCACTGCTGGTGTCAAATATCACCTGTTGTTCTTCAATCACACTCAATTCTTTAACACCTTTTAAGCTAATAAACGACCTTGCTCAACATAACAACCAGGCCTGCTGATGTCTTTTAAAATTAATGCCCCTGCGCCGATGATGACATTATCGGCAAGTGTGATACCTTGTTTAATCACTGCGCCGCTGCCGATTAAACAGCCATTACCGATTCTGACATCGCCATTAATTCTGGCACCGGTCGAAATGTGGCAATGATGTCCAATCTGAGCATCATGCTCAATCAGCGCTTGTGAGTTGATAATACAGTTTTGGCCTATTCGCACGCCAACATTTACCATTGCTTGATGCATGATCACTGTACCTTCACCAATTTCTGCATGTGCGGAAACATAGGCTTTAGGTGAAATCACCAGCGGAAACTGCGCGCCCGCCTTTAATGCCAACTCAAACAATTTCATGCGCAAATCGGCTTGTTTAACTTGGCCGACACTAATTAAACAATGGGGAATTTTTTGCACCAGGCCTGGTAGATCAGCGTCTGTGCCTAGAATTGGATAACCCAGCACTTGACCATTTCTAGGCTGCGCCTCAATTATACCGGCCACGGTAAAACCCGATGTCTGTTCAATCACATCTATCAGCGCGCGGCAATGACCGCCGCCGCCTAAGAATAAAATCGGCGTATTAGACACGACACTTAACCCCGCTCGGTAAATTCACCACTCGTGCAGCAAGCCACTCTGTGTTTGGCAATTCGCTGCGCAAGCAATCGGCGTAAATCGGCAATTGATGCATCGGTGTCCATAAAGGACGGGTTTGAATCGCTTGCGTGTTACTGAATTCTAAAAACACATCGCGCTCTGTTTGATCCTGGCAAATTAACGTACTTAACCAGTAATTGGCTTGTGTATTTGGTGACTCTGCTTGAACCACCAGGCCTGGTTGTTGTTGATAAGCCAGCGCCAAACGGCGTTTTTCTGCCAAAAAGAGCGGCAATTTTTGCATTTGCGCCACACCCAATGCGGCATTAAGATTCGGCATGCGCAAGTTGTAAGCAGGCTCGTCATGTTCGAATAACCAAGCGTGTGGGATTTTAGCGGTGGTGCTTAGGTGTTTGGCATGACGCGCTAACTCGGCATCATCGGTAATCAACATGCCACCACCGCCGGTGGTGATGACTTTATTGCCATTAAAGCTAAACACGCCAAGCTGACCAAAACGACCTGTATGTTTGCCCCGGTAAAAACTGCCAAGGCTTTCGGCGGCGTCTTCTACCAAAGCAAGATTATGGCGGTTACAAATTTCTAACAGCGCATCAATACGTGCCGAAAAACCCAATGTGTGCATCGGCACACAGGCACGAACAACCCGACCTGTTTGACGATGAACACATTGGCCATTTTGCTGATGTGTCTGTTCGGTTAAAAACTGGTTTAACGATTGTGGACATAGACCTAAAGTTTCGCGCTCAACATCCACAAATACTGGATCGGCTTGATGCATTTTGATCGCGTTTGGCGTGGCCACAAAAGTTAACGACTGAGTGATGACCAGATCATTGGGTTGCAAGCCGATGACCTTTAACGCCAAATACAAACCCATAGTGCCATTGACGACCGCCACCGCATGTTTGGCGCCGGTGTAATCGGCAATTTGTTGTTCAAACTCAGTAACGTATTGCCCCACTGAGGATACAAATGTCGAGTCAATACAATCCACAACGAGACGCTTTTCGGACTCATCAAAACACGGTGCATGTAACGGAATTAAACCTTCCGACCGCTGATAATGCCGGCGAATAAATTCAATCAACGATAACCAGGCCTGGTGGTTAGACATTGTAAAGCTCCGTTTTATAGGCTTGCAGATTTTGTGGTTGGACAAACCAATCAATGGTTTTTTGCAAGCCGAGTTCGAGTGAGGTGCTTGGTTTGTAACCGGTCAATTCAATCAATTTCGAATTATCGCCCCACAAACGAAATACTTCAGAATCTTTAGGACGTAAACGCTGCTCGTCTTGCATAAACTCAACATTTGAACACATTAAACGTTTGATCAACTCCAATGTGTCTTGCACTGAAATTTCGTAGTTTGAGCTGATGTTAACCGTTTCGCCGATAGTTTTATCCGTCGCCATCAAGGCCATCATGCCCTCACAGGTGTCGGTTACATAATTAAAGTCACGTGTCGGACTGGTGTCGCCTAGCTGGATTTGAGTTTGACCAGCGGCAATCTGACCAATAATGGTTGGAATCACCGCGCGTGCCGATTGACGTGGGCCGTAGGTGTTAAAAGGTCGCGCAATCGTCACAGGGGTTTCAAACGCCAGAAAATAAGACATCGCCATCGCATCCGCGCCAATTTTACTCGCGCTATAAGGTGATTGCGGTTGCATCGGATGTTTTTCATCAATCGGCACATAAAGCGCGGTGCCGTAGGTTTCGGAGGTTGAGGTATGCATAAATCGGCGCACATTTTGATCGCGCGCCGCTTGCACCATATTTAACGTGCCGGTGACATTGGTATCCACATACGAACCAGGGGCAATATAAGAATAAGGAATCGCAATTAATGCGGCTAAATGAAATACGGTATCCATGTTTTTGCAAATGGTCTGACACAAGAACGGATCACGAATATCACCACTGATAATCTCCATCTCCGATGCCAGCGGACTTTGATCCAACCAGCCCCAACTATTGAAGGAATTATATTGCACCAAGGCTCGAACTTTTGCGCCCGCTTTTACCAGGGTTTCCGCCAAATGCGAACCGATAAAACCGTCT
>DIJW01000076.1 GCA_002421475.1 Thiomicrospira sp. UBA5634
AAATATTGTCACCCGCCAAGCGCATGAGCAACCGCGCTTGCCCAAGTTGCACGTTATTTATCGTGCGGTGCAAGAAGTCAGTATGCCGGTAGTATCGGGCATTATGATCATTATGCTGGTGTTTTTACCGTTGCTGACGCTGGAAGGGCTGGAAGGCAAGCTGTTTAAACCGGTAGCACTCACTATTGTATTTGCACTGGGCAGTTCGTTGATTTTGTCGTTGACGGTGATTCCGTTATTAGCGTCATTTTTATTGGGCAAACCATCTCATGACGAACCTTGGTTAGTGCGTAAAATTCAACGCGCTTATCAGCCGATTTTAGCCTGGGCATTACAACATGATCGTGCCGTGATGATCGGTGCGTTGGTGGCATTGCTTGGCGCAGGCCTGGTGTATACCCAAGTGGGTAAAACCTTTATGCCGACCATGGATGAAGGCGATATTTTATTGCAGTTGGAAAAAGTGCCCGCAATCAGTCTGGAAAGTTCGTTATATATTGATCAACAAGTTCAGCGCGCGATTTTAGCGCAAGTGCCGGAAGTCAAACGCATTGTGGCGCGTGCCGGCGCGGATGAGTTGGGAATGGATCCGATGAACCTGAATGATACCGACAGCTTTTTGGTATTGAAGCCGGCCAACGAATGGCGCATGCAAACCAAAGCCGAATTGGAAGACGCAATTCGGGCGGTGGTAGAGCAGTTTCCGGGGGTAAATTACAACTTTACCCAGCCGATTCAAATGCGAGTAGATGAAATGTTGACCGGCGTGCGCGGTGATCTGGCGATCAAAATTTTTGGTGATAACCCACAAATTTTGAATCAGCTGGCGTTGCAAGTGGTGACGAAAGTCGAAGCCCTTAGCGGCGCACAGGATGTGTTTAGTCCGGTGAATGATGGCGCTAAATACCTGCAAATCAGTTATCAACATGAAACCTTGGCGCGTTTAGGCTTAACGGTTGAACAAGTCTCAAGGATTTTACGCAGCCAACTTGAAGGCGTTAAACTCGGTGTGGTGTACGAAGGTTCGCGGCCGATTCCGTTGCTGCTGCGTGGCGATGCGCCGTTACGCCAAGCTCCGGAAGTGTTTTTACAACAGCCAATTGTGTTGCCAAACGGCCAAAGCTTGCCTTTAAGCCAGTTGGCGCAAGTAGAGTGGATTGAAGGCCCTGTGTCGGTGCAGCGCGAATTGGGACAACGTTACGCGGTGGTGGTGGCGAATGTCAGTGGGCGCGATTTAGTCAGTTTTGTTGATGATGCCAAACAGGCTGTTGCCGAGTTGGAGATGCCGGCAGGTTATTATTTTGCCTGGGGCGGGCAATTTGAAAATCAACAACGCGCCGCGCAACGTTTAGGTTTAGTGGTGCCGGTCGCGTTAGGTTTTATTTTCTTATTATTGTTTATTACGTTCCGTTCCAGCGGTTTGGCGTTGATGGTGTTAAGCAATATTCCGCTGGCGTTGATTGGCGGCATTGCGGCCTTGTGGTTAACCGGTGAATATTTGTCGGTGCCGGCATCGGTCGGGTTTATTGCGTTATTGGGCATAGCGGTGCTTAACGGTGTGGTGATGGTGTCCTACTTTAATCAATTGTGGGATCGCGGTTTGACGATCAGAGAAGTGGTGGTTGAAGGCGCGATGCGTCGATTACGTCCGGTACTCATGACCGCCAGTATCGCCGCATTGGGATTGGTGCCACTGGTTTTCGCCACCGGCCCGGGTTCTGAAATCCAGCGTCCGTTAGCGATTGTGGTGATTGGCGGCTTATTCAGCTCAACAGTTTTAACCTTGTTGGTGTTGCCGATTTTATATCATCGTTTTGCCCCTCGACTGATTAAACAAACGGAGCAGCATTAATGGCTCAAACTCTTCAACTTCAATTACACATTGCGCAGCAACAAGCGAATGAATTAACCGATTGTTTATTGGCGTATCAACCAGGCCTGGTGTTTTCAACCAGTTTAATGCGTGATTATCAGTTAAGTCAGGGGGAGATGAGTGCGCGTGAACAAGTGCAGGGTTATCAACACGCACAGTTATATTTTATTCAAGTTCCCGCTGATCAGCTGGAGGCTTTATTGGCTTATCTGCGTCAAAATCTGCCGCGTTTGGTTATTCAATATCAGGTTGTGCCGGTATTACAAAGCGGTCGTGTCTGAACCCTGCACCACCAGGCCTGGTGGTGCGTATTAATTATTAGTTTTATGCCCTATAATGCCGCTAACAGTTTTAAATATCCTTTAAAAACATAGGTTGCGATTATGGGTTGGTTAGCTCGATTAAGTGGTGTGTGGGTGTTGTGGTTTGCGGCGGCTGTGCAGGCAGCACCGCCAACATTAAACTTAAAGGATTTACCTGAGGAACTGGCGATTGCACCCCAAGCCTGGTTGTTGGAAGATGCCGGTAAACAGGTTAATTTAGTACAGTTACAAACGACTGCAAGCCGATTTGATTGGCAAGCTATCACACAGAACGCGCCTAACTTTAGCTTTTCTGATTCAGCTTATTGGCTGTGGTTTCGTTTATATAATCCGGATGAAAACTTGCAAAAGCGAGTGCTGCAAATCGCCATGCCATTGCAGGACTACATTGATTTTTATCAGATAGATGTTAATCAAGGCGATGTGGTGAGGTCTTTTCGCACCGGGGATCGACGTGAATATGACAGTCGACCGGTACGAGCGAAAGACTTTGTATTTCCAATCGACTTAAAACCGGGTCATAGTTACGATTTTTTTATCCGGTTTGATTCGCATGACGGTTTATTTGATCCCTTACCGATGACGCTTTGGGAGCAAAAAGCTTTCCATGAGGCGGCTGGCGAAAGGGATTTGGTGTATGGCGCCTATTATGGCGCGTTGTTAAGTATTCTTATTTTTAATCTTTTTCTGTTCGTTTCTACCCGTGAGCGGGTTTTTCTGCTTTATAGCCTTTATCTGGGCGCATTTTTTGTGTGGAACTTTACCTTCCGCGGTTGGGCGTATTTATATTGGTGGCCTGAATGGCCGAATTTCAATAGTCAAATGGCGCCGATTACCGGCTCATTAATTTTTATTTTTATGCTTTGGTTTAGCACAACTTATTTACAAACCAAAACCTTGTTGCCTCGTACTCATAAATTGATGTGGTTGATGGCGTGGCTGATTTCGGCCGGTATTGTGATGGGGCTGTTTAATATGTATGCCACCATTTACGCCTGGATGACCCCTGTGTACTTTTTAACTTTAATTATTACCCTGTCGGCCGGGGTGATGTTGGTTATAAAAGGACAACGCGCCGCGAAGTTTTTTTTATTGGCTTGGGCGGTTTTATTGGTGGGTGCGATGATTTACTTTTTACGTTTGGCCGGTTTGATCCCATCCAGCCCATTAACCGAATACAGTTTGCAAGTCGGTTCGGTGCTGGAATTTATGTTGTTGGCGTTTGGTTTGGCGGATCGGATTAATGTATTAAAGTCAGAAAAAGTGGCGTTACAACAAGCAGCTTTGGACAACGAACGTTTAGCGGCATCGCGGTTAGAGGATTTAGTCAAACGCCGCACTGAACAGTTGGAAATGTTAAATAAACGTTTGGCTAATCAGAGTATAACGGATGGTTTAACCTTGGTTTATAACCGCCGCCATTTTAACGAGCAATTAAATGACATGATTAACAGCCGATCCTTTGCGCTGTTATTAATTGATATCGACAACTTTAAACTCTACAACGATCGTTATGGGCATCAAGCAGGGGACAAGGCGTTGATAAAAGTGGCGCGCACTTTACAGCGATTAGCTTTACGGGTTGAGGGTGAGGTTTATCGGGTAGGTGGTGAGGAGTTTGCTTGTTTGCTGCCGTGTCCNNAGTTTGTGTGATGAAGTGGCGGCTTTAGCCATTGAACATCAAGATAATAACGAAGGCATTATTACGATTTCGATTGGTTTGGCGTGGGTAGAATACAAGCCGGGCCGCAATGCAGATGAGGTGTATGCGCGCGCGGATAAGGCCTTGTATCAAGCAAAAGATCAAGGGCGTAATCGGTTGGTAATCAGTCTTTAATAGTTTTTGGGAGCAAACGAATGACGATGTATTCATTACAACATCAATTACAACGCGGGTTAAGCTGGCGAACAACCGTGCTCATGTTATTAGTTTGGGGCTTAGGTATTGTCGGGGTCCATATTTGGGCCCAACAATGGATGGATGATGAGTTGGCGCAAGACAGTCAGCAGTTAGCAACGATGATTGAGTTACACAATGATGTGTTACAGGTTGATAGTCGAGCGCATCGCGTTAACTTTAGCCAAGCCTTATCAGGACATTATTTTGTAATTCATGGACAGCAGATCAAACGGGTGTTGTCTCCTTCATTGGATGGTTTTGTCATTCAGTTACCTGAACGTGTTGGACAACAACCGATGGTGTTTACCGCAGAGGGACCGGCGCAAAGTCGACTTTTAGTGCATTTTGCGGAATATGATATTGGTGGTCGTTGGTTTGATGTGGCGGTTGCGCGCGATAACCACTTAATGCAACACGCATTAAACCGTTTTAATTGGTTGTTCAGCCTATTGATGGGGTTGGGGTGGTTGGCTTTAATGCTCTGGCAACGCCGGTCGGTGTCGCAGGGTTTTAAACCGATCAAGAAGATGACACACAATTTGGCATTAGATGGATTACAAGCAAATTTGTTCGCTAAAAACTGGCCAACGGAATGGATGACGTTAGCTGATCAGTTGCATCAAGCGTTAATTCAATTAAGGGCCAAAATGCTACGAGATGACCTGCCTGCCGATAGTTATCAAGTGGTTTGGCCGCATGATTTACAGCGTGTCATTGAGCCATACCATGTTGCCCATCCGGGAATTGAGATACGTTTAAGTTTTAAGCCCACCCCGTTTCATTTATTAGTTGCGCAACAGGATATGAGCGCACTGGTAAAAAACTTATTGGATAACGCAACCCAGTGGGGGCGTAGCCAGATTTGGTTGACCGTCACTCACCAAGAAGACCAATTGTGTTTTATGGTGGAGGATGATGGTGAAGGGATGGCTCCGGAGCGAGTGGCGCAAATTCAACAACGCAATGCAAATAAAGTAGCCGGAGAAAGCCCTTCCGGTTTAATGGTGGTGGAGGATATTGTGCGCGCCTATCAAGGTAAATTAGAGTTTGGGCATAGTGAAACACTCGGCGGTTTGCGGGTGAAATTGTGTTTAAATCGTCCTAATTGGTAGTGGTGTGCAAAAAATACGCTGGGTTTGGGTCTCAATATTAGAGGACGTTGTATGTCATTGATTAAAGCAAAAGGGGTTCAAAAAACCTATCAGATGGGCGAAGTGGCGGTAGCGGCATTGCGTGACATTAATTTGACGATTCAACCCGGTTCATTTGTGGCGATTGTCGGCCCATCCGGCAGTGGCAAAAGTACGTTGTTAAATCTTATCGGTTGTTTAGATAAACCGACACAGGGGCAGTTAAGTGTTCTCGATACCGATATCAGCACACTCAACCGTCATCAGTTAGCGACGTTTCGCGGCCAGCATATAGGGTTTGTATTCCAAGACTTTAATCTTATACCGGTGCTCACGGTTGCTGAAAATATTGAATATCCATTAGTGATGGTGCAAGACTGGTCGGTTGCCGATCGCCAAACGCGAGTAGCAGAATTGCTTGACGCGATCGGCATGGCGGATCAGGCACATAAACGACCGGATCAACTTTCCGGCGGTCAAAAACAGCGTGTTGCGGTGGCCCGGGCATTGGCAACACGACCCAAATTAGTGTTAGCCGACGAACCCACCGCCAATTTAGATCATGATACGGCCTATAAAGTGATCGGTTTAATGAAAAAAATGCGTGATGAATTAGGAACGACGTTTGTGTTTTCGACCCATGATCCGAAAATTGTCGGCGAGGCCGAAAAGGTGCTGGAAATCGAAGACGGCAAAATCAAACCGGAGGCGGCGCAATGAAAATCTTACGGTTAGCATTTTTAAACCTGACGCGTTATGCGCGCCGCACGCTGTTGACAGTAGGATTGATCGTATTGGGGGTGCTGGCGGTGTTAATGTTTGTGTCCGTGTCGGGTTCGTTTAAGTCGATGATGATCGGGCAAATTACCGATTCGATGTTGGGACACTTGCAAGTTCACCGCAAAGGTTATGTCGCGTCTATCGACAACTCGCCGCTAAATATGAACATAAAACCGCAGGCGTTGGCCAAAATAGAAGCCACTTTAGAGCAAATTCCGCAAGTTCAAGCGGTCAGTTATCGCCTCAAGTTTGGCGCGATGTTGAGCAATTTTGAAGAAACCACCAGTATTCGGTTAAACGGGGTTGATCCGCAAGCGGAATTAGCCAGTATGCCAGGCCTGGTGGAACGTATTGTGGTAAATGGTGACCAAGCAAAATCGACGTTGTTAGTCGACAAAGGCAAAATTTTGTTGCCGGAATTACTCGCTCGCGGCTTAAAACTCAAAACCGGTGATACTGTCGTATTGGTTGCGACCAATATTGACGGTTCTGTGAACGGTCAGACCTTTGAAGTACAGGGCGTATTGCAAGCGATTTCCGGACCGGGCGGGCGAGATGGTTATATGCATTTGGAGGATGCGCGCGCCTTGTTACGCATGGCAAATGCCGAAGTTAACGAAATTGCCATTCGATTGGATCATATTGACAGTTTGCCGAGTGTTCGCCGCCAACTTGATGTGGCTTTCGGTCAAATGCTTAACCCACAGGGGCAACCGGTGCTTGAGGTTCATCAGTGGGATGACTTATCACCCTTTGCCAATATTGCCAATATGATTGATTTATTAGACCTGTTTATTCGTTTGATGTTGGTCGGTATTGTATTGATTGCAATTATGAATGTGATGATGATGGCCGTGTACGAACGTATGCGCGAAATCGGAACAATGGCTGCATTAGGCACGCCGCCGCGTCGTATTTTGGGACTGTTTTTAACCGAAGGGTTATTGTTAGGGTTATTGGGTTCGGTGATTGGGGTTTTTCTTAGTTTACTTTTGGTGTTTGCGCTGAGTTTTTGGCCAATCCATTTTGAATTTGGTCGTCAATCTTTAGTCTTGGTGCCAAGTTTACATTGGACTGAAATGTTATGGATTAGTTTGGTGGTGACCGCCATGGCCGTGATGGCCAGCCTGCAACCGGCTTGGAAAGCATCTCGACTGAATCCGATTCAGGCCTTGCGCCAAGTTTAGGAGTGAATATGCAAAAGTTATTAAAACCGGCGTTGTTGGCGTTGCTCATATTTAGCCACCAGGCCTGGTCAGCGGCAGAATTCGATGCCAATGCATTATTAAAACAAGTCGATGAAAAACTGTCGCCGCCTTCGTATGAAATGTATCGCAAACTAATCAATATCGAGCCGGACGGTAAACGTAAAGAGTTTGTGTTGTATTCGGTTAAAAAAGGCCAAGACAAAATGCTGGCGTTGTTTTTAGATCCGGCCAGTGAGCGCGGTAGAAGTACGTTACGTTTAGGCGATAATCAGTGGTTGTATATTCCGAATGTCGGGCGGCCGCTGCGCATCACCAGTTTACAGTCGGTGGTCGGCGGAGTCTTTAACAACTCCGATATTATGCAATTGGATTTTCATGTCGAATACAGCGCAACTTTGTTGGAGGAGACCGCGGATCAATGGCTGTTAGAACTGAAAGCACGCCATCAAGCCGTGGCGTATGATCGCTTAAAAATGTGGGTGGATAAGGCTAGTCAATCGCCGCTGACGATAGAGGCCTATGCGTCCAGCGGTATGTTAATCAAGACGTTACGTTATAGCGAAATGAAAGATTTTGGTCATGGCATTAAACGTCCAAGCCAATTACAAACCGACAGCCCGCTGTTTAAAGGCCATAAATCCGTGATGTTATTTTCCGGCATTAAACCTCGGGCATTTGCGGATGAGGTTTTTAGTTTAAGTTTTATGCCGCGCGTCGGTGAATTACGTCAATGAAGCAGGCCTGGTGGTTGATTTTTGCGCTGGCTGTAAGCAGCGTAACCGCAGAGGATTTTAGCGCGGAAAGCTTTAGTTTTGATATTAGTCAGTATGAGCGTAAAACGTGGGAATTAAGCGGTTATCTGCAAGGCACGGCACAAACGTTGCAACCCAATCAGCAGAGTTTGTTTAGTGAATTATCTGCCAGTCAAACGGCCTATCAGCGTTATTTAGCCGAGTTGGAGTTAAGTGGTTTATATCGTTGGCAAACCACCACTTTATATGCGTTAGCAAAAATTCAAACCTTACATCAGCCGACGTTAACCGATAATCAAACCGAGACAGACGCTGATTTTTACCAGCTTTATCTGCATTATCAACCGAATCAAAATTGGCAATTTGAGCTGGGGCAACGCGCGTTACGCTGGGGGAGGGGTTACGCATTTAATCCGGTCGCGGTGTTAGAACGGCCAAAAGATGCGTTGGATCCCGATTTAGCCCGCGAAGGTTTTGTGTTGGCCAATGCCGAATGGGTAAAAAGTTTTGCCGACTGGGGATCGGTGTCTTTGACAGCGGTGGTATTGCCGGTTAGTGAGGATTTGAATGCTGAGTTTGGTCAAAAACAAACTTGGAATAACGCGCTTAAATTCAGTTGGCAATTTGGTAAAACAGATCTGGATTGGATTTGGCGCAGTGATGGCAGTCGACCGGAGGCTTTTGGGTTTGCTTTTTCACACAGCTTAGCAGTGAACTTTGCGTTACATGGCGAAGCACTGTGGTTGCAACGTAGTTTGATATTGGTGGATTCCAACGGCGTTATGAGTCAACAAACCAAGACAGGGGCAGATATTTTGTTGGGTTTGCGTTATTTGACCAATCAAGAAACCACTTGGATTGCTGAACTGTATCATCAAGCAAACGCTTATACATCAGGTCAAATGACAGATTTTTATGCCTATGCCGAAACAGCTTCCCCCATTGCTTTGCAGAATCTTATTAGTCGTTCGCGTTATTTGGCACCGCAGGCCATGCAAAACTATTTGTCGGTTAAAGTGAGTCAAAAAGAACCTTGGAACTGGTTATATTGGACAGTCGGTTTAGGCTTGATCACTAACGTGGAAGATCGCAGTTCAATTGTGACGCCTGAAATTATTTATAGCGGGCTGATGAATTGGGAAGGTCGGATGCGGCTGAATTATTTTGTTGGGGATGACTTGTCAGAATATGGTGAACGCCAAAATGCGTGGCGGGCTGAAGTTCAAATTCGGTATCACTTTTAAGTTAACCTGATTCTCCCAGCCGGGTTAATTACAATAACCTATTATTTATAAGGTTTTTTTGCTACCTTAGCACCCATTTAGGTTCGGGTTATCTATTCATTGGAATTTCGTGATGTTAAACAAAAATCAGCTCAAAAAAATGATGCAAACGATAAAGTCGATAGACTGGATTGGTATTTATCGTCAAGGCTTGAATCATTATCAACACACCCTTCGTCAAGGCGGGTTGAAGCTCAAAATTATCGGCGGAATGGTATTGGTGATTGTTTTTGCAGTTGGGTTACTTAGCCATTTTTTGAGCGGATTACTGGAGCGTTCTTTAACGGATAAAGCTTACGAAGTAGGGCAGATGGCGGTTGCCAGGATTGCTGATGCATCGTTTAATGCGATTGTTGAGCGAACTTATGCCAACCGCGTGAACTTATTGGAGATGCTTAAAGAAACCAAAGAAGCGCAAATGGAAGGGTTTTTGGACATCTCAATTTATGTATATGAACGCCAAGAAAAACAGCCTGTTTTTAACTATTTCGCCGGCTTCTCAGAACAACGCGAGGCGTTACAGGATGTAAATTTAGTCAGCCAAGTTTTAGCCAGTCAAGACCGCCAAGTTTTACGTGATTCAGTGATCTATAACGAGGGTGAGCGTACCTTACAGTCTATTCGTTTTGTACGGCCGGTAGTTTTTAGCGTCGGAGAACAAAAACATGTCGTTGGTGTGGTGGTGCTTCACTATGACCAAGCAGCTATTTTAGACACGGTTCGTCAAGCGGCACAGATTTCCAGCTTCATCACGCTGGGTATTTTGGTGTTGTCGATTGTATTAGCTTGGTGGTTCTCGTTACGTTTAACAAGGCCAATTTTACGTGTTTCACAAGCTGCGAAACACGTTGCCGAAGGTGACTTGAATACTAAACTCGAAATCCACACCAACGATGAAATTGAAGACTTGGCGGATGAGTTTAACAAGATGGTGAAGGGTTTAAGAGAACATCAGCGTATGAGCAAGTTTGTGTCCGGATCGGCGATGAGTCAAATTCAGGATGATTCTGCGCAGATGACATTGGGCGGTCGTTATCGTACCCAAACGTTGTTGTTTAGTGATATTCGAGGGTTTACCGCGTTAAGTGAGCATCGCGCACCGGAAGAGGTGGTGACAATTATTAATCATTATTTGGATTTGCAGACCAGTATTATTCGTCAACATGGCGGCGATATAGACAAATTTGTCGGTGATGAAATTATGGCGACCTTTGAAGGCGACGATGGGTTGCAGCGAGCCCTGGATGCCGGCACGGCGATCCAACTAGCAATTGCGCAGGAAAATATTTTGCGTGAGGCTACTCAGCAGGTGACGGTAAATGTCGGTATTGGCATTAATCGCGGTGAAGTGATTGTGGGTAATATGGGTTCACATGATCGGATGGATTTTACCAGTATCGGCGCACCGGTTAATTTGGCTGCAAGATTGTGTTCTGAAGCTGCACCGGGCGAGGTATTGGTTCAACAAAGTTTGTTTGCCGAGTCTGATTCGGCCTTAACGATTGATAACAAACGATCAATTACGGTTAAAGGCTTCAGTCAACCTTTGACCGTTGTTTCGATTAAAAAGGATCGGTTATGAGCAATAAGAGAATTGTTTTTTTTGTTGCGTTATTGCTGGGTTTGTCCGGCTGCGCCCCAATGTTTGATGTGTTAAGCCCTGATCAAAAACGTGATTTTTACGAACGTGTGATAGAAGAAGCACAAAGCCATCGTGAACGAGCGCAGTTTTTTGAGCAACAAGGTTTTTTAGCCAAAGCACTCGAGGAATATGAAAAAGGATTGTTTTTTGGTGACATAGCCGGTGTGGATGCTATGCAAGTCGAGCAGTTAAAAAAACGGATTGAGGTCGAGCGCCAAGCGGCTTATAGCCGCGCGAAACGTGCATTGAGACAACAGAAAAATACCGCAGCATTAATTGAATTTAACGCGGTGTTAAAAACAGATCCACAGTTTGAGGATGCGCAGCAACAGTTTGATTTGTTGTTAAAAAAACCAGAAAATGCGGCGTTGCTGACGGAAAAATCCAATCAGTTAGATCAGTTGTTAAGCCAAAAACAACCTTCTAACAAACAACTTAACCAGCGTGATCAAAAGGTTAAAGAAGTTTTGAGCTACCGTCATAATCATCCGGTGGCATTGGCTTATTTAGTCAAGCAATATGAGAACAGTCGCCAAGAAAAAACGGCCGGAATGGTTTACCTTCGTCAGGCGAGAGAGGCATTGGCGCAAAACGATCTTGCAGCTGCCGAGTCGGGATTTAAAAAAGCACAAACGTTTAGTGCGACACAAAAAGAAGGGACGCGAGGTTTAGTTCAGCTACAAAAACGCAAGGATGCCATTTATTTAACCGCGCTGGCGAAAAATGCGTTAGCGGCGGATCAAACCCTCAAAGCGGAAGGTTATCTAAAAAAAGCCTTGGCGGCAGAAAGCAGTTATCAGCCGGCGCAAGTTATGTTGGCGGATATTCGCAAACAACGCAGTGTTGCTCAGGCAAGCGTTCGCTTAACGACCGGTCGAGAGTTATTACAGGAAGGTGAGTATATTAAAGCACGTGATGAGGCCGACGCCATTTTACGTGATGACCCTAAGCACCCCGGCGCTTTAAGCCTTAAATCAGATGCTAATAAAGCCATCAAAAATAATATTGCTCGATTGCTAAAAGAAGGGGAATTGTTTTTTGATCAAAACCGCTTTGACGAGGCGATTGAACGTTTTGAAACCGTGTTAAGTGTTGAAGCAGATAATACGGTTTGTAAAACCTATTTGGTTCGAATTAACAAACGCCGTGAAACCCTGGAAATGTTAAATCGCTGAGTTATTTTTTTTTAAACGGTCACTTAATGCCAGCCACCAGGCCTGGTGGCTGGCTAAATAGCCATT
>DIJW01000069.1 GCA_002421475.1 Thiomicrospira sp. UBA5634
AAAAATCCCGTTATCAGAAGATGTATTGGGCGGCAGGCTGTTTGTTGCGTATACCAATCGGTCGTTTTGGCAGGCGTATAACAATAATAATTCGGCACCGTTTCGCGAAACCAATCATGAACCGGAATTTTGGCTAACGTTTGATAACGCGTTTTCGATTTTGGGTTGGCGAAATCGGTTGTTAGATGTCGGCTTAACCCATCAATCAAACGGCCAAGCTGAACCTTTATCGCGTTCGTGGAATAGACTGTATTTACGTTTTACGTTTGAACAGGGCAATACCGCGATTAGTTTTAAACCCTGGTGGCGAATTCCCGAGGCAGAAAATTATGATGATAATCCGGATATTCATGAGTTTATGGGCGCGGCAGAAATCGGTGTGGCGACCAAAATTGGTCATAACAATCTGAGTATGTTGTTGCGTAATAATTTGGAGACAGAGCAAAATCGCGGGGCGTTAGAGTTAAATTACAGTTATCGCATTCATCGCAATTTGAACGGTTATATCCAGTGGTTTTACGGTTATGGCGAAAGCCTGATTGACTACAACCACCTTAATCATAGTCTGGGATTCGGTGTGCAGCTAAATAGTTGGTTGTGATACACTTGCGCGCAAAATTTGGATTGAAAGGAGAGCAACATGCCATCATTTGATATTGTTTCTGAAGTCGATAAACACGAACTGACTAACGCGGTTGATCAAGCGAATAAAGAAGTCGCAACCCGCTTTGATTTTAAAGGTACGGATTCGAATTTCGAGTTGAAAGATCTTGAAATCAAAATGAACACCGAATCGGAGTTTCAGCTTGACCAAATGTATGCGGTGTTGACTTCAAAGTTGAGTAAACGCGGTATTGATTTGCGTTCAATTGAGTTAAAAGATCCGGATATTCAACTTAAAACCGCCAAGCAGGTGATCATTGTTCATCAAGGTTTAGATGCGACGATTGCCAAAAAAATTGTCAAAATTCTGAAAGACGCGAAAATGAAAGTGCAGGCGCAAATTCAAGGTGACAGCGTGCGGGTAACCGGTAAAAAACGTGATGATTTGCAAGAAGCGATTGCGTTATTACGCAGCCAAGAAGATTTTGAGCGTCCATTACAATTTAATAACTTCCGCGATTAATAGTTTAATTCTTCAATGATCGAGCACCAGGCCTGGTGCTCGTTTAATTTCAAAGCGTGTGCTTAAAACTCAAACATTCTCAGCGTATCTTTGGGAACTAATGAGCTGGCATGACGCACACGATTTTGCATCCATGCCATAAACAACTCGACTTCACGCACACTGACACTTTCATCAATAAAGGTAATTGACGACTGCACTTCGGCGGCTTTGTTGCCCGGTTGCATCATATATTTTGCGCAGGTTAAGTGTGTGTTGAGTTTTGACAGGGTGACAAAAATTTCCGGATTATTTTGATACTCAGGTTTTATCGGGTAAACCTTGCTAACAATAATACGGCTTAATGCGCCTTTGGTAATGCGCGGCTCCATAATAAAAACCCGTTCGCCATAAAATACGTCGATTTGGCGTTCGTTGCGTATTTTTGTAACATAACCTTGGTTCTCCAAGGCACGTGCAAGCGTTTCTGTTGGCGCTTGATCGGCACTGAATTGGATGTTCACATCTTGGCGATTAGGCTGGTTGGCACAGGCAGTGAGAGTTAAGGCGGCAAATACAATCAACAGCAAACGCATGGGGGTTCCTTTCTTTTTTAATTGTTCGGAGTAAAATACCATTTTCCGCAACCCATTAACAGGCAAACGGCCATGAGAGTGCAAAATACAATGAATTTGAATAAAGACCAAGCTAAGCAGATCGCTTCGGTATTGGCAGAAGCCTTACCCTATATCCAGCGTTTTGCCGGTAAAACGATTGTGGTGAAATACGGCGGAAACGCCATGACAGAAGACACGCTGATGGCGAGTTTTGCGCGTGATATCGTGTTAATGAAATTGGTGGGCATGAACCCGGTGGTGGNNTGGTGGTGCATGGCGGCGGCCCGCAAATTGGTGATTTGCTCAAACGTATCGGCAAAGAATCGGAATTTGTACAGGGTATGCGTGTAACCGATAACGAAACCATGGACGTGGTGGAGATGGTGTTGGGTGGCTTGGTGAACAAAGAAATTGTGAATCTTATCCATCAACACGGCGGTAATTCGGTCGGTTTAACCGGTAAAGACGGCAATATGATTGTGGCAAAAAAGCTTAAAATCACGCGCAATACACCGGGCATGGACGCACCTGAAATTATTGATATTGGCCATGTAGGTGAAGTTGAACGTATCAATACCGGAGTGATTGATATGTTAATTAAGGGTGACTTTATCCCGGTGATCGCGCCGGTTGGCGTGGATGCGCAGGGTCGTTCTTATAATATCAATGCTGACTTGGTTGCCGGTAAAGTGGCGGAAGCGTTACAAGCGGAAAAATTGATGTTATTGACCAATACTGCCGGCTTATTGGATAAATCGGGCAATTTATTAACCGGCTTAACCGCCAAAACGGTTGATGAGTTAATTGCCGACGGCACGATTTACGGCGGTATGTTACCGAAGATTCAATGTGCATTGGATGCGGTGCAAGGCGGGGTTAAAGCGGCTCACATTGTAGATGGTCGAGTTGAACATGCGGTGATGTTGGAAGTGTTTACCGATGATGGTGTCGGTACCTTAATTACCGCACGGTAATCAGTTCGAACGGTTCGATAAGAGCATAGGTCAATACTCTGCCGACGCTTCTTTTTCCACAGGAAAAAGTCGAAGGAGGCATGGGTATAGTCTGATAGCCTCATGCCGAAAACTTTCAGAAGCGAAGCCCAATATTGGCTTCGCTTTTTTATTTGTAAGGTCTCATGGTGGTTGAACAACTCCTGCTGTTTATTATTTCGTTGGTGGCAAATTTATTGTCAGCGTTAGCCGGTGGCGGCGCCGGTTTGCTGCAACTGCCGGCGTTGTTATTTCTCGGTTTGCCGTTTGGGGTGGCGTTAGCAACCCATAAGGTCGCCAGTGTATTTTTAGGTTTGGGGGCGACCGCTCGCCATTGGCGCAGCTCAACTTTAGATTGGCGCTTTTCATTATTTATTCTGGCTTGCGGTTTGCCGGGTGTGGTGTTGGGTGCTAGTTTAATTTTGCAATTTGATGATCGGTTGGCGACTTTGGCACTCGGTATCCTGACCTTGGGTTTGGGTATTTATTCGTTTTTACAACCGCAGTTAGGGCAGGTTAAAACGGAGCAAAATCGAACCTTAACAGGCCTGGTGGTTGGGGGCGCTGTCATTTTATTGATTGGGGTGTTAAATGGTTCGTTAACCTCCGGTACCGGGTTATTTGTTACCTTGTGGCTGGTGCGCTGGTTTGGGTTGGACTATAAAACGGCGGTGGCTTACACCTTGGTATTGGTCGGTATTTTTTGGAATGGCTCAGGTGCGATCACGCTTGGGTTGTTGAGTGAGATTCAATGGAGTTGGTTGCCGGCGTTAATTTTAGGTTCGTTAATCGGCGGTTATTTAGGCGCACATTTGGCGATTGTAAAAGGCAATAAACTGGTTAAACGCGCATTTGAAGTTTTAACTGTGTTGGTGGGGTTGGCATTAATTGTGAAAGCCTTTTGATTAGACGACGCGATTAAATATCCTTTGGTCGCGTGAGCGAAATCAGCCGACCATCGCCTTTTTCGAGTGAACGCCAATCGGAGGGCATAATAAAGTGTGCGACCGCAGCGGTTGGAAACAGCTTAACGTCAGCCGCCAAACTCAAGGGTTCAGTATTTAAATACGCAATCAATTCTTCCATTCCCGGATTATGTCCAATCAACATCACCCGTTTGAAATGCTGCGGAACTTTAGCCAACTGGCGTAGTAAGGTCGGCACATCAGCCATATACAGCGTCTCTAAATGTTCGGTTTCGATGGCACAATCAGGACAGAAACGGCGCAAGGTTTGTTGCGCACGTTTAGCGGTAGAGCATAAAATAAGATCAGGTGTTAATGCGTTTTGTTGAATCCAGTTCGCCATTTTATTGGCATTACGGCGGCCGCGTTCAGATAACGGTCGCTCATGATCTGTCAGGCTTGGGTCACCCCAATCTGACTTTGCATGTCGCCATAATATAAGTTCGCGTAATTTATCCGCCATAATTTGATCTTATTAAATACCGTAGGTTTGGCGATAAAGTTGCATTGCCGCCAAAGCTTGTTGATTATCGGCTTGGTTAGCCAAGTATTCGATTAAGTC
>DIJW01000224.1 GCA_002421475.1 Thiomicrospira sp. UBA5634
AGTGGTAGAAGAAGCCGCGGCACGTGATCCGTTAGCCCAAGAAGTTTGGGCTTCACAAAAAGCGTTTCGTGATCAAGTGGCACCTTGGACACAGCACTCACTGAAAGCATTTTTAGATTTACGTGAGTTACCCTAAACGTAGTTTTTTTGGAGAAAAACAATGAAAGTTGCGGTTTTCAGTACCAAACCTTATGACAAGGAATCTTTGCGTCATTACGATACGCCGGAGCTTGATTTAGAGTTTTTTGAGGTGCCGTTAAATATTTCGACCGCACATTATGCGCAAGACTTTGAAGTTGTGAGTGCATTTGTTAACGATGATTTAGGTGAAGCGACGCTGGAACGACTGGCGAATGGTGGCACCAAACTGATTGCTTTGCGTTGTGCCGGTTTTAACCAGGTGGATTTAAAAGCTGCCGCCAGTTTAGGCATTAAAGTGGTGCGCGTGCCGGCCTATTCGCCTTATGCGGTTGCAGAGCACACTATTGGTTTAATGTTAGCGTTAAGCCGTAAACTGTATAAAGCCTATAACCGAGTTCGTGAGGGAAACTTCTCCTTAAATGGGTTGTTGGGCTTTGATTTTTACGGAAAAACGGTCGGTATCATTGGTGCGGGCAAAATTGGCTTATTGGTTGCCGAACGGATGAAAGCGTTTGGTTGTCATGTATTGGTTTATGATCCGTTTTTATGTAAAACATGCGTTGAACAAGGGTTTCGTCAAGTCACCTTGGAAGAGTTGTTCACTGAATCACACATTATTTCACTGCATTGTCCACTTACACCGGAAACGCATCGGATGATAAATGAACAAACCATTAATCAAATGCGTAATGGTGTGATGCTTATCAATACCGGTCGAGGGGCTTTGATTGACACTAAAGCCTTAATTCGAGCATTAAAAACCCGCAAAGTAGGTTATGTCGGTTTGGATGTTTACGAGGAAGAGGGCGCGTTGTTTTTTGATGATCATTCGAACGATATTATTCAAGACGATCAGTTTGAACGGTTGCTCGGTTTCCCAAATGTATTGGTGACCGGACATCAAGCCTATTTTACTTATGAAGCGTTAGAACATATTTCTGAAACTACGGTGGAGAATATTTTGGCGTTTGTTAATCAACAGCCGCTAGAAAATGAAGTAAAAGCAAGTTGAGTTAATTAACCCGTCATTTTGTTATTTAACTAATAAAAAAGCCCCGATCACCAGGCCTGGTGATCGGGGCTTTTTGTTAAGCGTCACACGTTAAAAAAAGTAATTAACGACGAGGTGCTTTACGCTCTGAACGACCTTCTGAACGCGGTGCGCCAGCAGGTTTGTTACGGCTTAAACGTGGACGATCACCGGCCGGAGCAGATGAGGATGAACCACGAGACGTTTCGTTTACCGCAGCTAAACCACTTGGTTGACCACAGATACGTACTTTCTTCAGAGTGGCCAATTGATCTTTACTTAAGTTACTTGGCAAGTCCACCAAACTGAAATCGTCTTGAATATTTAATTGACGAATTGATGAACCTTCAATGCCACCTTCGTTCGCAATCGCGCCGATAATATTACCCGGTTTTACGCCTTGGTTATTACCGACATTAATGCGGTAACGTGTCATGCCAGCTTCAGGCGGACCATCAGCACGCGGACGACGCGGAGCACGCTCCGGACGATCACCAAAACGATCCCCTCTATCGCCACGGTCGCTTCTGTCGTTGCGATCACGTGAAGGACGTTCACGTTCAAAACCACGGGCACCCCGATCATCATCACGGAAACTCGCTGATTTAACCGGTTTGTCATCTAGGAAAAACGGCGCATCACCTTGAACCAATTTGGCTAATGCCGCGGCGATTTCCAATGCCGGAACATTATTGGCTGTTTGAATGTCTTCAATCATGCGTTGGAAGAATTCTAAGCCTTCTTGATCCATTGCTTCAATAATGCGTTGTTTGAACTTTTCAACGCGTTGATCGTTAATAGTTTGAGTGCTTGGCAACTCCAACATGTCGATTTTTTTGTTGGTTGCACGTTCGATTTGTTGCAGTAAACGACGCTCACGCGGCGCAACAAACAAAATCGCGTTACCTTCACGACCGGCACGACCGGTGCGGCCGATACGGTGAACATAACTTTCAGTGTCATACGGAATGTCATAGTTCACAACGTGGGTAATGCGTTCAACGTCCAAACCACGTGCTACCACGTCAGTCGCAATAAGAATATCGATTTTGCCTTTTTTCAACTGGTCAACAATACGTTCACGTTGGTTCTGTGCGATGTCACCGTTCAACGCCGCTGCAGCATAACCGCGAGCTTCTAGTTTTTCGGCTAATTCGATAGTGGCGGTTTTGGTACGCACGAAAAAAATCATGCCGTCGAAGGTCGTCGCCTCAAGAATACGGGTCAGCGCATCTAATTTGTGTAAGCCACTTACCAACCAGTAAGATTGGGTAATGGTTGAGGCTGTGCCGGTTTTTTGCTTAATCACGCTGTCGACCGGATTATTTAAATGGCGTGTTGCAATTTTATGAATCTCTTTTGGCATGGTCGCCGAGAACAATGCGATCTGACGATCTTGCGGTGTTTGCTCTAGTACCCATTCCACGTCATCAATAAAGCCCATACGTAACATTTCATCGGCTTCATCCAATACCATCGCTTGTAGGTTGTCTAGGTTTAACGTGCCTTTACGCATGTGATCCATTACACGGCCAGGTGTGCCCACCACAACTTGTGCGCCGCGTTTTAAAGCACGGATCTGGCCGCCGTATTCTTGGCCGCCGTAAATTGGCAATACATGAAACCCTTTAATATGGCTGGCAAAACTTTGGAAAGCTTCGGCAACCTGAATCGCCAATTCGCGAGTCGGAGCTAAAACCAATACTTGCGGTTGGGTGTTTTTTACATCAACACGTGACAATAAAGGCAACGCAAACGCGGCGGTTTTACCAGTACCGGTTTGTGCCTGACCCAATATGTCACGGCCTTCTAAAATAGGCGGAATGGCTTGTGCTTGAATCGGTGACGGCGTTTCATAACCGATGTCTTTTAAAGCTTTTAATAAGAGTGGGTTGAGGCCGAAGCTCTCAAAAGTGATATCTAGTGTTTCGCTCATGTTTATTTCCTTGAATGGCGTTAATAAAGACGCTATCACTCACATCCGCGGAGAAAACAGGAAATCAGTACGCATAATGTCACGTGTGGGCGGACTACAGCGTTGAAGAAATTCAGTTAAATGGCAAAAACAGCCAAAAATTGATCCCGAGGCTCCGTATGGCTCTCAGGGCTAGCGAATAGGTCGGCGCGCAGTGGCCGTATACACAGGTCGTCACTAATGAGAGAGCATGAGGTAAAGCGAGAAAGATTATAGGCGATTAAATTTTTTTATGCAAATAATTTATTGGTTTATCAGTTATTCAAATATAAGCGTTTCAAGAATCTAAATATTTTTAGAATCTAAAGATTTCATTTTGTTTGCATGATGTTGGCTTGTGCCGGGTTACTTTAAGAGAATAGAATGAATGTTCATTCTATTTGGCGTTAACTATGGCAAATGATTTTTTACAGCGTGTTGATGGTTCACCGTTACAGCTAAAAGTATTAAACAGTGCGCTGCAATTGTTTGCGGATAAAGGCTACTTTAATACTTCGATTCCTGATCTGGTTGCACACTCCGGTGTCAGTATCGGTTCAATTTATAAACATTTTGGTGACAAGGAAGGTTTAGCTCGAGCACTCATGGAGCGTTTGGTAGAAGAGATTTACCAACAGCAACTGGCGGTGGTGGCTGAGTATGGCAATGCGCAGTCACGATATGAAGCATTGGCGCGTTGGATGTGTCAGTTGACATTGGATTATCCAACCGTGATGGGTTTTTTATTGTATGCCCGCCATCAAGCATTTTTGCCCGATTCTTCCTCTATTTGTTCGTCTCGAGCGTTTATGCTTTTACGAGACGTCCTTGCTCAAGGCATGTTAAGCGGAGAGGTTCGTAAAATGGATGTCATGGTCGCGGCGGCCGTTGGATTTGGCAGCGTGTTACGCATGATGCAATTACATTTAGACGGTGTGTTAGACAGGCCGTTAACAGTTTATTTCGATGAAATGATTGACGCCGGTTGGCGTGCGTTAAAAAGTTAAATCATAACTAAAGAGGGTAGACTCATGAAAAAAATCAACTTAGCTTTAGCCACATCGCTGGCAATATTTGGTGCGGTTGCAGCGCAAGCTGCCAGTGCGCCAAGTGGTAAAGATCCATTGGTGAGTGCAATGGAACATTATCAAGCAGAACTTAAAAAGGCCGATCGGGCGGCCGGTTATATCGGTCCGCGTGCCTATATTCCGCAAGAAGTGAAAGTAACGGATGGGGTGTATACCGTTGTTGGGAGCTTAATTTGGCATAACCCGTCAAACTATGGTTTAAACAATAACCTGAGTTTTATGGAGTTTGAAGATGGCGTGATGGTTTTTAATGCCGGTGCCAACGCAGCCTTAGCGCAAGCGTTTCATGAGGTGATTAAAAAATACACAGATAAGCCGGTTAAATGGGTAGTGGTTGAAAATCACCAAGGTCATGCGCATTTAGGTTCGAGTTATTGGTATGACATGGGGGTGCGTAATTTTTACTCCCAAAAACAAGCCCATGAAGACTTTGCCAATCATTGGGATGAAATTAAGGCGCGCTGGTCAAAAGCCGTTGGTTACCAATTAACTGCGCCGGCATTTAATGTATCGGATAAATTCACTACCTTTGAAGACAAAATGGAAATTGATGTCGGTGGCGGTGAAAAAGTCGTGTTGTTTTATAATGGTCCGGGGCATACTCCGGGCGCCACCATTGCGTATGTGCCGTCACGGAATGTAATTTTCCCCGGTGATTTAGCTTACAACAGCCGGATGTTGGCATTGTTTAATTACACCAATACGTTTGAATGGGTTAAAACGTTTGAGCGTTTTATGAAGTTCACGCCGGAAGGTACGATTATTGTTCCAGGGCATGGCGGTGTGACCGATATGGCCACGGTTAAACGAGACACTTATGATTATTTAAAGTGGTTGCAGGACGAAGTGCGTAAAGTGATTGCGGCCGGTGGCAGTGAAGCCGATGCGGAAAATATCGACCAATCACAATTTAGTCACCGTGAAGTATTTGCGCAAACCCATCGCGGCAATGCACGCCATATCTATCGAGAGTTGAAAGGCTTGGCGGTCGGTGGCGGTGAAGATTAATTCAGCCGCAAGTGTGAAATGAAAAAAAGAAGCCCCGGTTTGATCCGGGGCTTTTTCGTTATAATGCGCTGAGTTTTGGCTGAGAAAGTTATGAAAAATATTGCAATTATTGGTGCGGGGCCGGGCGGTTTAATGGCGGCGCAGGTCTTGTCGCAACAACCAGGCTTGGTGGTGAGCGTGCATGATGCGATGCCATCGGCCGGACGTAAGTTATTACAAGCCGGACGGGGCGGCTTGAACATCACGCATTCTAAACCGTTTAATGAATTTGTGCAGGCGTATGGCAAACGTCAAAAACTTATCGAGCCCTGGATAAAAAATTTTACACCACAGGATGTGCGAGCCTGGGTAGAAGGTTTTGGTATCGAAACGTTTGTTGGTAGCTCCGGGCGCGTGTATCCACAGGATATGAAAGCTGCGCCCTTATTGCGTGCCTGGTTACATCGGTTACGCCAACAAGGCGTCGCGTTTTTGATGCGCCATCGTTGGCAAGGTTGGAATCAGGCGGAGGAATTAGTTTTTCAAACGCCTGAAGGTCAAATAAGCTGTAAGGCCGACATCGTTATTTTGGCGCTCGGTGGTGCGAGCTGGCCACAGTTGGGGTCGGATGGGCGCTGGACGCAGTATTTTAACCCGCAAGATTTAGCGGTATTTCAACCGGCAAATTGCGGGTTTAACCAGGCCTGGTCGGCGGTTTTTAAAGCCAAGTTTGCCGGTCAGCCATTAAAGTCAGTAGCGATGACGGTGATTGATCAAAACCACCAGGCCTGGTGCAAAAAAGGCGAGTTGTTAATCAGCGAGCAAGGTTTGGAAGGCAGTTTGATTTATGCCTTATCAGCAAGGATTCGTGACACTTTATCTGTGAATGGAAAGGTGGATGTCGAGTTGGATTTAATGCCGGATCAAACGCTGGAAAACTTAGTGGCAAAGATGAATAAACCGCGTGGCAAACAAAGCTGGTCAAATCACTTAAAACGTTGCGGCGTCGATGCTTTGCGTGCCAACTTATTACGTGAAGTGCTGGATCAGCAAACCGCACAGGATATGACGGCGGTTGCGCAGGCTTTAAAACATTATGTGCTTAACTTAACATCGCCGCGACCGATTGAGGAAGCGATTAGCAGTGCCGGTGGCGTGCAGTTTGAGGCATTAAATGATCAATCCATGCTGACCACCAGGCCTGGTTATTACTGTGTTGGCGAAATGCTGGATTGGGAAGCACCTACCGGCGGTTATTTACTCACCGCCGTGTTGGCGCAGGCGCGTTTTGTGGCGCACGCAATCGTAAAACAGCACGCGCGTTAGTCGGCTAAAATTTCAAACTTATAACCTATGCCATACACCGAATGAATCACTTCATCATTTGGCCAGGCCTGGTGAAGTTTTTGACGTAGTTTTTTAATATGGCTGTCAACTGTACGATCCGACACAATCCGGCCATCTTGATAAATGCGATTCATCAGCTGGCTGCGGGTAAAAATTTGCCCCGGATGCTGAAACAACACTTGAAACAGGGCGAACTCAACGGAGGTTAAGGCGACCTGCTTATCTTGAAACTTCACTTGTGAGCGCGAAACATCCAGCATCCATTCATCCGGCGTTTGCAAACCATGATGACGGCGTAACACCGCTTTAACGCGCGCCATCACTTCGCGCGGGCTAAACGGTTTACAGATATAGTCATCGGCACCAATTTCTAAGCCCAATATCCGATCCAGTTCTTCCACGCGCGCAGTCACCATAATGATCGGTACCTGGCTGGTTTTACGAATCTCTTTACAAATCTCAATACCGTCTTTACCCGGTAACATTAAATCCAGCAAAATAAGATCGGGTTGATTATGTTTAACATACTCCACCGCATTGGCGCCGTTATCTAAATGATCCGGCACAAAATCATTCGCTTTTAAATAATCGCTCAATAAATCGGCGATGCGTTCTTCATCTTCAATAATTAAAATATTCATCGGGCAAAGGCCTCTAGTGGAAGAGTAAGGGTGATTTTAACCCCACCGAGAGCAGAATGCTCGGCATGAATTTCGCCTTGGTGGGCATGCACAATTTGTTCAACTAGTGCCAGTCCGATGCCGGCACCGCCATAACGGCGATTACGTGAGGTTTCACCGCGGAAAAAACGATCAAATAACCGCGTTAATGCTTGATCCCCCACACCGGGTGCGGAGTCTTCCAAACACAAGGTTAGTTGCGTAGCGCTATGGCTGAGTTGTAAACGCACCAGGCCTGGTGCATCAGTATAAGCTAAGCTGTTACTGAGTAAGTTAGACAACATTTGCTGTAAACGATCCGCATCGCCGCGCACTTTAATCGGCTGATTGGGCAACACGGTTTCAAATTGCAGCCCCTTAGTTTCAGCGCGAGTGATGAAAGGTTTGACGGTTTGTTTTAGCAGCAACCCGAATTCCAGCGGTAACATTTGATACTGTAGACCGCCCACATCATTCAGGGTGATTTGGTACAGATCTTCTACCAACCGATTAAGATGCAAAACTTCACTGTGTAAGTTATCGAGTGTCGTCGGTGTAAGTTGGCGTACTCCGTCTTTTAGCGCTTCAATATCACCGCGCAAAATGGTTAAAGGCGTGCGTAATTCATGTGAAATATCGGCAATCCATTGGTTACGGCTTTGCTGATTTTTTTCTAAAGTTGTCGCGAGATGGTTAAAGTCTTGTTGTAACTGACCCAATTCATCACGTCGGTTTACGCTGAGTCGACGGCTAAAGTCGCCGGACGTCAAAGAACGCATACCTTGAGTTACCGCCAAAATTGGATTTAAAAAATAATGCGCAAATGGAATCAACAATAAGCTCGATAACACCACAACAATTAACACGCCTAACGTCAATAACAAACGTTGGCGTTCAGCCAGTTGAATATCGAGTTCTTCGGTCAATTCGGCGCGATGTCGATAACCCAAATAACCGACAACCTGTTGATTGGCGACAATCGGTAATACCAACGTATTTTCATCAACCGGCTCGCCAAACATGCAGTGATGTTGGTTATCTAATAAGCTGATACGTTTTTCGATAAAGTCCGGGTGACGTTGTTTAAAGTTGGAGAAGGGATAATCTAAGAACATATCCACCGGTACAAACGTTTCACTGAAATCAACGCGGCTGGAGATGCTGGCGATTTTGCGCCAAGTGATTTCATCAATAAAGTGGATATCCTCTTCGAGTTTTTCTTCCAACACGAAAGTGATATTGTTTTTAATACGCTCAAGCCGCTGTTGGTCTCGTTGATCAACATAATCAACCAAACTTGATTTAAGCATACTATAGTTAGTCATGACAGTGCCGACCACCAAGATCAAGCCGAATGCCAGTAACAATGCAATAAGTTTGATTTTAAAGCTGAGCATAAAGTGACCACCAGGCCTGGTTGATGATGGAGTGGGTTTCATTATCGAAACGGGTTGTTGTTCCAAAGTATAGAGTGCTCCTGTAAAAACATTATGCAAAAACCGCGAAAACAATGTGTCAAAAAAAAGCCCGCTCAGGGCGGGCTTGATTAACTAATAACGCATTAAACTTTGACACAGTCCATGGCGTAAACCATTTTGCCGTTAACTTCTTCTTTAACCAAACCGTGAATATCGGTTTCGAAGCCGGGGAAACGCTCGTTAAATGCACGTGCAAATTTAAGATAATCCAAAATCTTTTTATTCACACGTTCACCCGGAATCAATAACGGAATACCCGGTGGGTATGGCGTTAACAGGATGGCGGTAATACGACCTTCCAGATCATCAATTTCTACACGTTCAATCTGACTGTGCACCATTTTTGCGTAGGCATCCGCAGGTTTCATCGCAGGTTCCATGTGTGAGGTGTACATTTCCGTGGTTAAACGCGCCACATCATTTTCACGGTACATACCATGAATCGCATCACACAAATCTTTTAAACCAATCCGTTCATAACGTTTGTGTTTGGCGATGAAGGTCGGCAATACACGCCATAACGGCATATTGCGATCATAATCATCTTTAAACTGCTGTAACGCCGTTACCAAGGTATTCCAACGACCTTTGGTAATGCCGATGGTGAACATGATAAAGAACGAATACAAGCCGGTTTTTTCAACAATAACCCCATGCTCTGACAAATAACGCGTCACAATCGCCGCCGGAATACCGTTATCGGAGAAGTCACCGTTTACCGCCAGGCCTGGGGTAATAATGGTAGCTTTGATCGGATCAAGCATATTGAAGTTTTTTGCCAGATTACCAAAACCGTGCCAGGCTTCATTGGCACGTAAAATCCAATCTTCACGTTCGCCCATGCCTTCTTCGGCCAGCTCATCCGGTCCCCAGACTTTAAACCACCAAGAATCGCCAAACTCTTCGTCCACTTTACGCATTGCGCGGCGGAAGTCGATCGCTTCGGTAATCGATTCTTCAACCAACGCCGTCCCGCCCGGTGGTTCCATCATCGCGGCAGCCACGTCACAGCTGGCGATAATCGCATACTGCGGGCTGGTTGAAACGTGCATTAAATAGGCTTCGTTAAAACGACCGCGATCCAAATGACGTTTAGGCGATTCCTGTACCAAAATTTGGCTGGCTTGACTTAAACCCGCCAACAGTTTGTGGGTTGATTGACATGCATAAACCATCGGCCCTTCTGAGCGATTAGTATCGCGCCCAATCGCATGCATGCCTTTATAAAACTCATGGAACGTGGCATGCGGTAACCAAGCTTCGTCAAAGTGAAGGTTTTCGACTGACTCACCCAAGGTTTTCTTGATGGTATCCACGTTATACAAAATACCGTCATAAGTACTTTGGGTAATGGTCAACATTTGCGGTTTTGCATTCACGTCTTTAACCAACGGGTTCGCGGCGATTTTTTGCTTAATTACATCCGGGTGAAACTCAGACTCAGGAATCGGCCCGATAATGCCGTAATGGTTGCGGG
>DIJW01000084.1 GCA_002421475.1 Thiomicrospira sp. UBA5634
CCAACGCCCCAAAAGGTTCATCCAACAACAACACCTTCGGCTCTAACGCTAAGGCACGAGCAATACCGACACGCTGCTTCATCCCGCCGGAAATTTGCGAAGGCAGCCGATCCAAAGCGTGCGACATATGCACCATCGCTAGACTTTTTAAAATCCACTCATGACGTTGTTTAGCATTCATCTTGTACTTAAACGCTTTGTTAACCGCTAAAGCGACGTTTTCATACACTGTTAACCAAGGTAACAACGAGTGATTCTGAAACACCACGCTTCTGTCCGGCCCCGGTCCTTTGACTTCTTTACCATCCAGCACCACATCACCAGTGCTCGCATCCAGCAAGCCGGCGACAATGTTTAACACAGTAGATTTACCGCAACCCGAGTGGCCGATAATCGAAATAAACTCACCCTGTTTAACTTCTAAATTAATGTCCTTTAAAACATGCGACTGTTTTTCACCCTGGCCGAACGTCATGTTGACGTGTTCAATTTGCAGGTATTTTTCTTTCATCTTTATTTCTCCTGTACGAGATTAGCTGGCCGAGGTGCCGCGAGTAATACGGTTACCGATAAACGCTACCGAGCGATCCAAAATAAAACCGACAATGCCGACATAAATCAGGGCTAATACAATTTCACTGATATTGGATGAGTTCCACGCATCCCAAATAAAGAACCCGATTCCGACACCACCAATTAACATTTCAGCCGCCACAATCGCTAACCAAGACAAGCCAACCCCAATGCGTAAACCGGAGAAAATATAAGGTGCGGCCGCAGGCAGCATGATTTTGGTGAAATATTCATACCCATTCAGATTTAAGACTCGCGCTACGTTGCGATAGTCTTCCGAGATATTTCTAACCCCGACCGAGGTGTTGATAATGATTGGCCAAATCGCCGTGATAAAAATTACGAATAACGCCGAGGGTTGGCTGTCTTGAAAACCGGCCAAAGATAAAGGCAACCAGGCCAAAGGCGGCACGGTTCTTAATACTTGAAAAATAGGATCTAATCCGCGCATCGCAAGGGTGGACTGACCTACCAACACACCTAAACTGACGCCTACTATGACCGCTAAGGTAAATCCGTAAGCCACCCTTTCAAGGCTAGCTAAAATCTGCCAACCCATGCCGACATCAGTACCGCCATAGTCATAAAAGGGATTTACAATTAATTCCCAGGTTTCAGACAAGACTCGGGTTGGCGAAGGCAACGTAGAACCGGTTGCGGACGTAAGCCATTCCCATAACAATAACAACACAAACAACACCAGTAGCGGCGGTAAAAAATGGTCTTTACTATACTGCCCCACCATCTTTAGCCGCTGTTTTACCAATACATCATTGCTCATCACTCACTCCTAGAGGGAGCGCTTGGCTCCCGCTTGTATAAAATTAAACGCGTTTAATCACCAAACTATCCAAATAGGCTTGAGGATTTTTAGGATCAAACACCTTGCCGTCGAAGAAAGTTTCGATACCGCGTGAGGTAGTTTCAGGAATGTCTGATTTATCAACACCAAGTGCTATTGCCGCTTTACGCCATAAATCTTCACGGTTAACCTTGTCAATAACCGCTTGACTATCTAGGTCTTTAGGTAAATAACCCCAGCGTTTGTTTTCAGTTAAAAACCATAGATCATGGCTTTTGAAAGGATAGGAGGCATTGTCTTTCCAATAACGCATTTGCTCAGGATGGTTTTCAACCACTCGCCCGGTGCCATAGTCGAAGTTACCTTGCATACGATCAACTATGTCGGTAAAAGGCGCATTAATCCAACGACGTTTGGCGCAGATTTCCGCCACCTCTTTTTTATTCTGCGGTTCTTCACAGAACATTTGTGCTTCCATTACCGCCATTAACAGAGCTTGAGTCGCATTCGGGTTAGCATCGACATAATCGGCGCGCATACCCAAAGCTTTTTCCGGATGTTTACTCCATAGTTCACCGGTGGTATTGGCGGTATAACCAATTTTTTGGTTAATTAACTGCTGGTTCCAAGGTTCACAAACACAGAAAGTATCCATACTGCCAACACGCATATTGGCCACCATTTGAGCCGGTGGAACAACGATAGTGTTAATGTTTTGATTCGGGTCAATTCCTCCCGCCGACAACCAATAACGCATCCACAAATCGTGCGTTCCGCCAGGGAAAGTCATCGCCGCGTTTATAGCTGCACCGCCGGATTTTTTGGCCTCTAGCGCGGTTTTAAATTGTTTAACATCCGTACCAACTTTCAAATCCTTGTATTCATTACCAACCGAGATACATTGCCCGCCTAAATTTAAACGCGCCAAAATATACATCGGTACTGGGATATTGTTAGGTGTCATCGCGCCGGTGCTAATTAAATAAGGCATCGGTGTTAGGATATGCGCGCCGTCAATTCCCCCTTTTGACGACCCCAAAACCAAGTTATCTCGCGTTGTACCCCAAGAAGATTGCTTTAACACTTCAACATTCGTCATACCATGTTTGGCGAAAAACCCTTTCTCCAACGCCACAAATAATGGCGCCGCATCGGTTAATGCAATAAAACCAAGTTTGGCGGACGTTGTTTCCAACTTACCCGGAGCCGCGGCCAATGCTTGACTGCTCAAACCCGGAAACAACCCGGCGGCCATCCCGATACTTGCGGTTTTTAAAAATTGACGTCTTGATAAACCATTTAACTTTGTCTGTTCCATCTTCCTACTCCTGTAAAACCTGCAAACAAAAAAGGCGTCCATCATCGTCCAGCCCAACAGGGATGAAAATGATGGACGCCTTTGTCCAGAAGAATTAAATTATTGCCCTATGCCAACACCAGCGGAAAGCAATAAGCATAAAACACGTTTTATGCCAAATATAAATTAAACTTATATCTTGTTGATTTTAAAGAGTATTAATAAATAAGCACACCAAAAAAAGACTAGCAAATTAAAAATAAATACACAAATGCACCAATTTAAATAACTTTCGCACCATTTATGAAATTCCAACTTGTTTCAACATTTTTTTCGCCACATCCACCATTTTCTGACCGGATTGCATCGCCGTTTCGCGCATCATCTTATGCGCCACTTCTTCACTCACCCCTTTTTGCAAAATCAACACCGACTTAGCTCGTTCGATAAAAGTCCGCTCAAGTAACGCTTGCTTGGTCAACACCAACTGCTCCTGCACATCATGTAGATACTTACTTTGCTGTTGAATTTTTTCCAGCAACACATCCGCCGTACGCGAAAAACCAAACTCCGATTTATAGCTAATCGTCGAAACCTCTCTGTTTGCCGTTTTATCATCATGAAATCCGGCCACTAATGCCTGCTCATTCGACAGCGCGATTTCAGCTTGCTGCAGTTTTTGGGCACATAAACGCAATAACACATCTATCAATTCACTTTCGATTTTATGCAAACCTTCTATGCGCTTAGTTGCCTCATCAAACCATTGTTGCGCCAAAACCAAATCAGCCACTCGCTTTAAATTGGACTGTCTAAAATAATTAAAACTTTCCTGCTTTGCGAGTAACTGCTTTAGCTTTTCAACCTGCTCCGCAAGCGCGAAACTCTCAAAACCATCAAAAAAATAATCCTGCTCCTCAACCCTGTGCTGCAACAATTCGATAAGCGTACGATCTCGATTTGACTGCGCGAAATACAAGGCTCTTAATGCCCGCTCCTGACCGGCATACTCCTTAGCCTGCATAAAGTTAAACAACGCCACCATCGCTTTAGAGACCTCACCATCAACCGACATCTCGGCCATTTCAAGAATCACCGCTAAAAACTGCCGAATTAAGGCATTAAAGAATTCAATTTCCGCCATCGGCTCAATCGCCAGACGATCCACTCGCGCCCGTAAATCACCCAAACCATCGAGCAAACTTAACGCCTGTGCCAAGCGAATAAACACACCTCCCCCTAACACAAAATCTTGATTTTGTTCCAACCAACAACGCACAGCCTTGGTCAAATCAGCACGCAACACCTCAAACTCAGTGCGAAAACTAATCAATCTTGCAGCATTCGAAACCTCGCCGCGCGAAACCAAATATAAGGTGCTTGAACCGCGTTCAAGCTGCAGTTCATGCACCACCAAACGAATTGCTCTAACCAACGAGGCAGCACTAAATAAAAACAGCAACGCATGTTTTTCCGCCTTTTTGGTCATTAGCAATAAATCCACAATATCCTTATGTGCAGCCATAACCATCTCACCATTCCATTATTGATATGCATAAAAGCAAAAAACCAACCTGATTAAATAAAGGTTTAAAATTCAAATAACAATTAAATATTTAAAAAAACAAAACTTTAAATTGCATCTAATTGGTGCATTTTGATCCGTTTTTATCAGCAAGCATTCATAGCTAGGATGCAAAACGGCATACTGCTAAACTATGCGCTTTGCATAAACCACAACCAGGCCTGGTGCCGGAATAAGATTAAATATGTCGCATACCCTGCAACCCCTTCGTTGGGATATTTTTTGTCGTGTGATTGATAATTTCGGCGACATTGGCGTGTGCTGGCGTTTAGCTAACATTCTGCAACAGGATTACGCGCAAAACGTGCGTTTATGGGTAGATGAACCGCAAGCGCTTGCGGCACTTGAGCCAAGTTTAAACGCTGATTTAAACCATCAAACTATTTGTGGCATTGAAGTATGTGTTTGGAAGGATGATTTTCCGACCACCAGGCCTGGTGATCTGCCAAACATCGTTATTGAAGCCTTTGGGTGCGAACTTCCCGCCAACTATCTGCAAGCAATGCTCGATGCCGCTAAACAACCGATTTGGATTAACCTCGAATATTTTAGTGCCGAACCTTGGGTGCAGGGATTTCACGCCATGCCTTCCAAACAAGCCAACGGTTTGGATAAAAGCTTCTTTTTCCCCAGCGTTTTGCCGAACACCGGCGGCCTGATGCGCGAAGCGGATTTGTTGCAACGCCGTGATGCATTTAATGACCCAACCACAAGCCACCAGGCCTGGTGCAAACAATGGGGATTAGCCAAACCGCTTAAAAACAGCTTTAAGATTTCGCTTTTCGCTTATGAAAACAATGCGCTAGAGAGTCTTTTTGACATCTGGTCAAACAGCACAAACACTGACCAACCGATTGAGGTTTATCTGCCGCAAGGTCGGTTATTAACCAGCGCGCAAGCCTATTTTGATCGCCCGCTGCATGCCGGAGATAACCTAACTCAAGGCAATATGACATTGCATATCCTGCCGTTTTTACCGCAGAGCGAATATGACAAACTGCTTTGGTTATGTGATCTGAACTTTGTGCGCGGCGAAGAATCCATGGTGCGTGCGCAATGGGCGTCCAAGCCGTTTATTTGGCATATTTACCCCACCGATGACGATGCCCACTGGGACAAACTGAATGCATTTTTAGCGGTGTATAGCGAAGATTTAGCGCCCGCAGCCAAGCAGGCTTTAACCGAGTTTATGCAAGGCTGGAATCAGCAAACGCTTGAGCTTCAGCACTGGCAAAACCTGAGCAACCAATGGGCAAGCTTACAAAAGCATGCACATCAATGGGTTAATCGACTAGAAAATCTCGGTGAACTCACTTCAAATCTAGTCAAAACCATAAAAAGCAAGGTATAATGCCGCGATTTTTTAATTTTTAGGACTTCCCTCCCGATGAAAACAGCACAAGAGTTTCGCGTTGGTAACGTGATCATGATTGGCAATGACCCAATGGTCATTTTAAAAGCCGAGTTCAACAAATCTGGCCGCAACTCAGCGGTTGTTAAGATGAAAATGAAAAACTTGTTAAACGGCAGCGCGCTGGAGCAAGTTTACAAAGCAGATGACAAGTTTGATCAAGTTATCCTTGAGAAAAGAGCTTGTACTTACAGCTATTTCGCTGATCCTTTGTACGTTTTCATGGATGAAGAATACAACCAATACGAAATCGAAAAAGACAACTTGGGTGACGCGATTAACTACATCGAAGACGGTATGTCTGATGTATGCGAAGTAACCTTCTACGAAGGCAAGCCAATCTCAGTTGAAATGCCAACGATCATCGTGCGCGAAGTGTCTTACACTGAACCTGCCGCGCGTGGCGACACATCAGGTAAAGTGATGAAAACGGCACGTTTAGCTAACGGTGCTGAACTACAAGTTGCCGCGTTTATCGAAATCGGTGAGAAAATCGAAATCGACACTCGTACAGGTGAATTCCGTAAACGTGCTTAATATTTAAGTCTGTTCGGAAAAACTTGAAAGCAAAACGCCCCACATTGATAAAAAATGCGGGGCGTTTTTGTTTTTAGACTGTTGAAAATTCATTTTTTGAACCACGAAGGGCACGAAGTTTTTAATGCGTTTTATAAATAGTCGATCTGTGACCCACCTTAATCACATCCACCACTAACAGCTCGTCTCTTATTTCGTACAAAATGCGGTACAACCCGACTCTGACACGATAAACCTCTTGACCGGTTAGTTTTATACAGCCTTCTGCGCGCGGGTTTTCAGCCAACTGTTCGATTCGATTAAGAATACGCCGAACATCCGAATTTGGAATGGAACGCAAATCCTTGGCGACCGAATGTTTAAACTCAACTTTATAATTTGCCATGCTGCTTCAAATCATTCAGCAAGGCTTCATAACTCATTGTCGGCTCAGCAACACGTTCTGCATACACCGCCAAATCTTCTTGATCTTCGCGCATTAACAACCTCAGGGCTTCATCCACTAATTCAGACACGGAGACCTGCGACTGGGCTGCCCGCATTTTTAGCGCGGTATGAATCGCCGGATCAAAATACACCGTTGAACGCTTAGATAATTCACTCATCTTAAAAACCCTCCAAAAATCGCTCTAAAAAACATGACAATATTGTAGCATTATAACGCTACAACACTTTAATGTTTTAGCATTACAATGTCGTTTGATACGGACTATGCAAAACACAATCGGCGTAATAATCGTCAATCATGCGTTTTTCTTCGGCGATAAAGCCTTCAATCCCCTGCTGAAACGGATTGCTCGCTAACCAATGTGCCGATTGAGTTTTCACCGGCTCAAAACCGCGCGCGATTTTATGTTCACCACCCGCGCCGGGTTCGAAACGTTGTAACCCATTCGCTATCGCAAACTCAATCCCTTGGTAATAACAGGCTTCAAAATGCAGGCTATCGAGTTGCTCAATACAACCCCAATGACGACCAAACAAAACACTGTCGCTCATAAACATCAACGAACCGGCGAGACACACGCCCTCTCGATCCGCCAACACCAATAACACCTGATCCGGCAACGCCTTGGCGACCGCTTGAAAAAAGCCTTGGTTCAGCGTGGCTAAACTGTGTTTTTCGTCAAAGGTTTTTTGATAAAAATGCGTGAACGTCTGCCAATCTTGCTCGGTCGCCGAGTGACCATTTAATACTCGAAACGTCACACCCGCCGCTTCAACTTTGCGGCGTTCTTGTTTGATATTTTTACGTTTTTTCGGTTTGAGTTGCGCGAGAAAATCATCAAAGGTGTGATAACCGCGATTAAACCAATGGAAATGGCAATCATGGCGAATCAACCAATCGCTTTGCGCCGACAACCAGGCCTGGTCGTTTGGTTCTGCATAATACTCAGCAAATAAAATATGCCACCCGCTAATGTTTTGCTCGCCGGCGATTTGTTGCAGATATTTAACCAATAACGCGCGGATTTGATCGGCGTTGCGATCATGCGCAATCAGAAAGCGCTGCCCCGTCACCGGCGCATAAGGAATGGCCGAAACCCATTTGGGGAAATAACGCAAACCAACCGACTGCCAAGCCTGCGACCAGGCCTGGTCGAACACAAACTCACCATAGGAATTGGTTTTGGCATACAGCGGCATCGCCGCAATCAACTCACCTTGGTCGTAAAGCGCGAGATGCTGCGGATACCAACCAAATTGCG
>DIJW01000156.1 GCA_002421475.1 Thiomicrospira sp. UBA5634
ATGCCGGTGTTGAGTTTGGTAACGTCTTGGTAACAGACGAATATATTCACACCTTAAAAAACGGCAATAATCTCTGGGTGATTCACGGCGATCAATTTGACGGCGTGGTGCAATGTCACCGTTGGTTAGCGTTTTTGGGCGATTGGGCGTATGACACCGTGTTGCATTTTAATCGCTGGTTTAATCATGTGCGTGCGCGTTTAGGTTTCGGTTATTGGTCGTTATCAGCGAATTTAAAACACAAAGTAAAACGGGCGGTTAATTTTATCGGCGACTTTGAAAATGCAGTGGCAAAAAGTGCGGCGCAGAAAAAAGTGCAGGGCGTGGTGTGCGGACATATTCACCACCCGGAAATCCGCCAGTTTAGCCACGGTGTGACCTATTACAATTGCGGTGATTGGGTAGAATCGCTGAGTGCGTTAATCGAAGATGAAGCCGGTGAGTTACATTTAGTGCGCTGGACAACTACACAGAATCAAGCTGACTAAAAAAACTAAATACCAGGCCTGGGGTTTGTTACATGAGAGCATGAATAAAAAAAGGCGAGCACCAGGCCTGGTACTCGCCTTTTTTATGTGTGATTACAACGCAGTCATATAACGTTGTTTTTTCTTGTCTTTGACCTTGTCCATTTCCACCATAATTAACCCGTCAATACAGTTGGCAAAGCTCGGATCAACACTAAATGCCATAAAGTGACAACCTTGATCATCACACAGTTCGCTGTATTGTTTATACAGGGTTGGCACTTTTACCCCAATTTGATCCAACTGATGATTCAGGCGTTTAAAACAGGTGGCGTAATCCTGCGCAAAGTCGCTTTGCATCAGTTGTTGGGTTGCATCGCTTAAGACATAAGGTTGTTTGGCTTGGGCTAAATGTTGCCATGTACCAAACTGCTGTTGATAAAAACCGATAATTTTCTGCCGTGCTTCTTCCGGGTAGGCGGCACTTAAACTGACCGGCCCAAACAGATATTTAATCTCAGGGTGGGCGGCAATATATGCACCGATGCCGTACCAAAGATAGTCCAAGCTGCGTAGCCCCCAATAACGCGGCTGCACAAAACTGCGTCCCAGTTCAATCGCATTAACTACATAGGGTTCGATTTCGTCACTCAAATTAAACAAGGTCGAGGTATATAAACCATTCATACCGTGACTTTGTAAAATTTGACGGCCTTCACCAATGCGATAAGCGCCGACAATATCAAGTGTTTCGTCATCCCAAAGAATTAAATGGCGATAATAACTGTCATATTTATCCAAGTCTAAACTGGCGCCGGTGCCTTCTTCGACCGAACGAAACGTCAACTCACGTAAACGACCGATTTCGTGCATTACCGGTGAATCGGCTTCAAAATCGTACAAATAAATCATTTTGCCGTCGCCGGTTTGACCAAGTTGTTGCGCTTTTTTCAGGGTTTGTTTTAATGCTTTACGATCGACCGGATGGGCGACGGTAATTTCGCCTTCAAATAAGGGGTGTTTGGCCAGTTTTTTCGGCTGATTTAAACGGTATAGGTGTTTTCTGAAACGTGCCGCGAGGAGTTTTTCATCCAGATCAAGTGATTTAATCGACTTCCACGGAATAGGTTTGCCGATATGGAATTGGATTTCTTGATCATCCTTATTAAACATTTCTTGCACCAACATCATGGTGCCGAGCGGCTTATAAATCGCTGATAAGCTGTAAAACAAGGCTGAATTTCGAGCTTCAACCAAAATCGGTAGAATTGGCGCTTTGGTTTTTTCTGCCAGGCGTAAAAAACCGCCTTTCCATTTGCCGTCGCGCACGCCGTTGGGTCGAATGCGCGACACTTCACCAGCCGGAAACATAATGACCGCTTCGTTATTTTCTAACGCCGCCAACATGGTTTTATATTGGGTTTTATGCGAAACCTTGCCGGATAGATTGTCCACCGGAATAAACAATGAACGTATCGGTTCGATCTGCGCTAATAAGTCATTCGCCACAATACGTACATCCGGTCGCACGGTTCGAACCAGTTTAAGCAACGCTAAACCGTCCAGTGAACCAATAGGGTGGTTGGCGACAATAATCACTCGCCCTTCGGATGGAATAGTGTTTAATGCCCGCGAGTTAATTTGGTAGCTGAAATTAAAATACTCCAGCACCTTGTCTAAAAACGCAAAGCCGCGTAAATGTTGGTGCGTTTCGATAAATTGGTTGATTTCGTCTTGGTGGGTGAGGGCTTTTAATAATTTGACCATTAACTTAGCGCCCGGTTTTTTTTGCAGGTCAGGAAAACGTTGTTGCAGCGATTTTTCAAGATTTAACATGCTTGTCTCACATCAAGGAAAGTAAGCGAAGTATGCGACAAGCAGATGACAGGATTGTGAACAGCAGTTGAGGAATTTGTGACAACCAGGCCTGGTGCAAATTAAAAAACCCGCCGAAGCGGGTTTTTTAAGTGACAACACTAAACGGCGATTAAGCTGAGTAGTATAGGTCGAACTCTAACGGGTGAGTGGTTGCACGTAACTTAGTCACGTGCTCCATTTTCAACTTGATGTAAGAGTCGATCATGTTGTCAGTGAATACACCGGTAGAGGTTAAGAATTCACGGTCTTGATCCAACGCTTCCAGTGCTTCTTCCAAAGACGCACATACTGTTGGGATCAACGCTTCTTCTTCCGGTGGTAGATCATATAGATCTTTCTCAGCAGGCGCACCCGGATCGATCTGGTTGATAATACCGTCCAAACCGGCAATCATTGACGCAGAGAACGCCAAGTATGGGTTTGCAGTTGGATCAGGGAAACGTAATTCAACACGACGTGCGCGAACGCTTGGTGCGTAAGGAATACGAATCGACGCTGAACGGTTACGACCAGAGTAAGCCAATAGGATTGGTGCTTCGAAACCTGGAACTAAACGCTTGTAAGAGTTAGTGCCTGGGTTACAGAAAGCGTTTAGCGCGCGAGCATGTTTGATGATACCGCCGATAAACCATAATGCTTCTTGTGACAAACCTGAGTAAACATCACCGGCAAATAGGTTTTTACCGTCTTTAGATAAAGATACGTTGATGTGCATACCTGAACCGTTGTCGCCCACAATTGGCTTAGCCATGAAAGTTGCGGTTTTGCCCAATGCATGGCAAGTGTTGTGTACACAGTATTTTAGGATTTGTACTTCGTCGGCTTTTTTCACCAAGGTGTTACCTGCGATAGCCAATTCGCACTGACCAGCCGTTGCTACTTCGTGGTGATGTGCTTCAACAGTTAAACCCATTGCAGTTGCCATTTCACAGATATCAGCACGTAGTTCGTGTAGTTGGTCAACCGGAGGAACCGGGAAGTAACCACCTTTAACGGTTGGACGGTGACCGATGTTGCCGCCTTCAAATACTTTTTCGCTGTTCCAAGAAGCTTCGTCAGAATCTAACTTAACGAAAGAACCGGAAATACCTAAGCCCCAACGTACGTCGTCAAATACGAAAAATTCTGGCTCTGGACCAAAAAACGCGCTGTCAGCGATACCGGTTGATTTTAGGTAAGCTTCGGCTTTTTTGGCGATAGCGCGCGGATCTTTTTCATAACCTTCCATGGTGGCAGGTTCGATGATTTCGCAACGAACGATTAAGGTCGGGTCGTTAGTGAACGGATCCATCACATAGCTGTCAGCTTGAGGCATCAAAATCATGTCTGAATCTTGGATACCTTTCCAACCTTTAATTGAAGAGCCGTCGAAAGATTGGCCATCAGTGAATAAGCTTTCGTTTGCGCGAGAAGCTGGAATCGTGACGTGTTGTTCTTTACCGTGAGTGTCGGTAAAACGCAAGTCGATGTATTTGACTTCTTTTTCTTTGATGAGGTCGAGTACGGCCTGGATTGCTTGTGGCATAGTGCTTATCCTTCGTTTTTTATATGGATGGGAAATGAAAATAATTGCCAAATATTAGCGTGAACCATGCCAGTTTGCCAGACAAATTTAATAAATTATTAACTCCTTGTTTATAAAGGAATAAAAAAATCTTACGTAGAAAGCTTGGTGACCTTTGATTGGTAGTGGCCGTTTTAAAGTGGTGCATAGTTGCACTATTTTAAAACAGCGTTAATCTTTGGGTTCAGACGTTATATTATGCAGTCGGGTTTTTAGTTGTATTTTGACATATTACTGTCATATTTGGTCGTTATAGTGGCGCAAGCAAAATTTAACTTTTCGCATAAATGGGTGAATTATGAGCAAGGCACAACAGACTTTAGTTGAGGCATTAACCGGTTCTGCGTCGAAAAAACGCATGAAACACCGCCGCCTTAAAGATCATGGCGCAAAGTATGGTATTAGTGTCGGTGGGGTCGGGATTATTTTCGCCGTATTCCTGATTATGTTTTTCTTGTTGTATGTCGTATTGCCGATGTTTATTCCGGCGTCAATGCAAAAACACTCTGAAATGACTGTGCCGGGCGGCATACAAGATAAAACGCTGCATTATGCGATGGATGACTATAAACAAGTCGCTGTGCGTTTAACTGAATCCGGCCGTATTTTAGGATTCAGTAATGATAATGCGCAAGTGTTACTTGATACTCAAGTGCCGACCCAAGGTGCTAAGGTGACCAGTTTTACTTTGGTCAATGAAGCGAAAAATGAATTTGCTTATGGTTTGTCGGATGGTCGTGTTTTGCTCGGCAGTATACGTTTTGAAGTAAGTTACCCGAATGATGTTCGCACGGTTATGCCGCTGGTCGAATGGCCTTATGGCGAAGCGGGCAAACGATTAAGCGATAAACCGATCCAGCGTTTAGCGGTGCGTGATGGTTCTTCCAGTTTGATGGTGATCAGTCAGTCGTTGCCGACAGAACCTTTGTCACTTCGTACCTTTAGTAAAGAAAGTTCATTTTTAACCGAAACGGTAGAATTGGCGCCCGACAGCGAAAGCCAATTGGCGACAAAATTGATTGCCGATCGGATTTTATTAGATGGGCGGATGCGCCATTTAGTGTTGGTTTCAGCGCAGGGTGAAGCACATTATTACAATATTGCGGATATCGAACAGCCAGAATTATTACAAAAACTTCGTTTAGTGCCGGTCGGTGAAACCATCACCAGTGCACGATTTCTAACCGGTAATGTCTCGATGATGTTGGGTACCGATAAAGGCCGCATTTTGCAGTGGTTTCCGGTGCGTGATCAAAACAATCAGTTTGCGTTACAACAAATTCGTCAATTCCAACGCGGTGATTCCGCTGTATTGGCATTAGGTGTGGAAGATGCCCGTAAAGGTTTTGCCGTTGGTGATGCCAGTGGGATGTTTAATTTATTTTATGCCACGTCTGAACGCCATCTGCGTTCTAAACAAATCTCGGACAAACCGATCAACTTTATTCGGTTTGCCCCGCGTGCTAATGGTGCATTGGTCGAAACCGCTGATGGGCGTTTAATTAGTTACGATATTGAAAATGCACACCCTGAAGTGTCGATGAGCAGTTTGTGGAGTAAGGTTTGGTATGAAGGTTATTCGGAGCCGACTTACACCTGGCAGTCATCATCGGGAACCAGTGATTTTGAACCTAAGTTTTCGTTGACGCCGTTGACCTTCGGCACCATTAAAGCGGCGCTGTATTCGATGTTGTTTGCGGTACCGATTGCGATTTTTGCCGCGATTTATACCGCGTTTTTTATGGATAAAAAAACCCGTCAGTGGATTAAACCATCTGTGGAACTGATTGAAGCTTTGCCAACGGTTATTCTCGGGTTTTTGGCCGGTTTATGGTTGGCGCCGTATATGGAAGCAAACTTACCTGGGTTCTTTGCGATTATTTTTGTGGTGCCGTTAGGTATTCTGCTGTTCGGATTTGCTTGGTCAAAATTGCCGGAACAATGGCGTTTAAAGGTGCCGGTCGGTCGCCGAGCAGTGTTAATGATTCCGGTGGTGATTTTGTTGGGTTGGGTATCCATGTCGTTGAGCATGCCGATTGAACAAGCATTTTTTGAAGGTGATATGCGCCATTGGTTAACCCACAGCGCCGGCATAGACTTTGATCAGCGTAATGCGATGGTTATCGGTTTTGCGATGGGTTTTGCATTAATTCCGACTATTTTCTCTGTAGCGGAGGACGCGATTTACAGCGTACCGGCTTATTTGATTAATGGTTCTTACGCCTTAGGTGCAAGCGGGTGGCAGACCTTGGCCGGAGTGGTATTACCAACCGCCAGTCCGGGGATTTTCTCTGCCATTATGCTCGGCTTTGGTCGCGGGGTCGGCGAAACCATGATTGTATTGATGGCGTCGGGTAATACACCGCTGATGGATGTGAATTTGTTTGAAGGTATGCGTACCTTGTCAGCCAATTTGGCGGTTGAAATGGGTGAAACCGAAGTCGACAGTTCACATTATCGCGTATTGTTTTTAGCAGGCCTGGTGCTGTTTATCTTCACCTTCTTCTTTAATACCTTGGCTGAAGTTGTGCGCCAAAAAATGCGCCGCAAATACGGCTCATTGTAAGCATTGAACTAAACCGAGAAAGGATAAGAAAATGAAAACATGGTTTAACAAAGGTGAACATTGGGTTTGGTTTAGTGCCTCAGCCGTCAGCATTGCGGTAGTGTTAGTTTTTGGTTTGTTATTTCTGATTGCGGCACGGGGTTTAAACCACTTTTGGCCGCATGAAGTGTATGACTTCCAGCTCCAAAAAACTGGCGCACAACCAGAAACCATTACCGGTGAAATTCATAACCGCCGTATAAAAGAAGTATTTGATCCAAATAATCCGACTGTTCAAATCAAAGAACCACAGTTATTGATTAAAACCGGTAATCGCGATGTGTATGGCCTGGATTTTCGCTGGATAAGTGAAAAATATGTAAAAGATCAGGCATGGACAGTAGCGAAAGGTATCAGTGTTATCGAGCGTTCGGAATGGGGTAATCTTTATGGTTATGTTCACAGTTTAGTGCAGAACGGACAGGTGGTTGCTACTGGCGCTAATGTCCTGGCTGCGGTAGATAAAGCATTAGATCGCAGTCACGATATTCGTGCTGAAATTCACCACATCGAAAAAGTGGTGGTGGGCGGTATTAATTATGAGCTACAAAACCTGCGGTTTGAACAACGTAAGTTGGAGTTAAAGCAGGCTCTGACTTCAGAGCATGAGCAAAAGTTTGAACAACGTCGTGAACAGTTACAAGCGGAATATGCTGGATTACAACAAAATTTGGACAACTTATATGCGCAATTAAAAGCGCAGGGTGAAATCCAAGTGGTGATCAGTGGCGGCCGTGAGGTTACGGTCCCGCTAAGTAATATGATTTCGCTGTGGCAACCGAATGATATGCATTTTGGTCAGAAACTAGTATTTTTTGTCGGTTCGATAAAAAACTTTTTGTTGGATGATCCCCGTGAAGCTAATACCGAAGGCGGGGTATTTCCGGCGATTGTCGGTACGCTGACGATGGTGATTTTAATGACCTTGTTTGTGATGCCAATGGGTGTGATCGCGGCAATCTATATGCGTGAATATGCACGTGAAGGTTGGGTGTTGCGTTTAATTCGTATTTCAATCAATAACTTAGCGGGTGTGCCATCCATCGTATTCGGTATTTTCGGCTTGGGTTTCTTTGTTTATGTATTGGGTCATTCGATTGACCAAATGTTTTACAGTTATGCGTTACCCAATCCGACTTTCGGTACACCAGGCCTGCTGTGGGCGGCCTTGACGATGGCATTGTTAACCTTGCCGGTGGTGATTGTGTCAACTGAAGAAGGTTTATCACGTATTCCGCGTGCGTTACGCGAAGGCGGTTTGGCGTTAGGCGCAACCAAATACGAAGTGATTATGCGGATTGTGTTGCCGATGACGTTACCAGCGATTATGACCGGATTGATTTTGGCAATTGCACGTGCTGCAGGCGAAGTGGCACCTTTAATGTTGGTTGGCGTAGTGAAGTTGGCTTCCGAGCTGCCGGTGAATTTAAACGCGCCATTTGTGCATTTGGAGCAAAAATTTATGCACCTGGGCTTTCATATTTATGATGTCGGCTTCCAAAGTCCGAACGTTGAAGCCTCTCAGCCGTTAGTGTATGCCACCTCGTTATTGCTGGTGTTGGTGATTGTGGCATTGAATTTAGGCGCGATTGCCATTCGTAATCGTTTGCGTGAAAAATATAAGGCATTAGATAACTAAACCGCTGTTATTAACCACCAGGCCTGGTGGTTGCAATGAATCAGTTAGAAAAGGATTTAAATATGAGCGAAAAAACAATTAATGTCGCGATGGGTCACGATCACCGTGGTATGTCTTTACAGCAAGAGAAAATGGCAATTGAAGTCAAAGATTGGAATTTATATTACGGCAAATCTCAAGCGCTCAAAAACATCAATATGAGTTTGCCGGAAAATCGCGTAACCGCCTTTATCGGCCCGTCAGGTTGTGGTAAATCGACCTTGTTACGTTGTTTTAATCGGATGAATGATTTAATAGATATTGTCAGTGTTGAAGGTGAAATGACCTTACACGGCACCGATATGTACGATAAAAAATTGGATGTGGCTGAAATTCGTCGTCGTATCGGTATGGTGTTTCAAAAACCGAATCCATTTCCCAAATCCATTTATGAAAACGTCGCTTATGGCTTACGTTTACAAGGGATTAACGATAAAAAAATTCTTGACGAAACCGTTGAATGGGCACTGCAGGGTGCCGGTTTGTGGAATGAAGTGAAAGAACGTTTGCAAGATAACGCGTTAGGTTTGTCAGGCGGGCAACAGCAACGTTTATGTATCGCTCGCGCGATTGCGATTAAGCCAGAAGTGTTATTGTTGGATGAACCAACTTCTGCTTTGGACCCGATTTCGACCCTTGCGATTGAAGAACTGATTTTTGAATTGAAAAAAGACTTCACCATTTTGATCGTTACCCACAATATGCAACAAGCGGCACGTGTGTCGGATTACACCGCTTTTATGTATATGGGTGAATTGATTGAATATACCGACACGGACTCGTTGTTTACCAATCCGCAGAAAAAACGGACTGAGGATTATATTACCGGGCGTTATGGTTAATCGGGGTGCGGCAAAGTCTGAGTGGATAAAACAATATAGCTAAAGGGGTACGTTATGGAAAGAAAACAGTTTGGGTCGCATGTGTCGGAGTCGTATAACCAATATTTAGAAGACCTGTTTAATAAGGTTTTGGAAATGGGCGGCTTGGTAGAACGTCAATTAGAAAACTCGGTGGCCGCTTTGCAAACGTTTGATGTCGAACGTGCGCAGGAAGTGGTGCAGATGGACTCGTTAATTAATCACGATGAAATCGAAATTGACCGTTTATGTGTACGGGTGTTGGCGCGCCAACAACCGGCTGCATCGGATTTACGTTTAGTCGTATCGGCGATTCGTATCGCGGTTGACTTGGAGCGTATGGGAGACGAGGTTGTTAAAATCGCCAAGTTAATTATTAATCTGAATAAAATTGGCAATCCTGATTGTTTAGATTTGCATCGCTATAAGGCCTTGATTGATATTGCGGCTTCGGCCTCTTCCATGCTAAAGACGGTATTGAATGCGTTTGCGCGTTTAGATGTTAAGGATTCGGCCTGGGTAGTGGAAGAAGAACGCCGTGTGGATGCGGTATACAAAGAATCTCTGGCGGAGTTAAAACAGCAGTTTAAACAAGCAAACGGTGACGTTGAGTGTTTCTTAGAGTTGGTTTATGCTTTACGAGCCAGTGAGCGTTTAACCGATCACGCGCGTAACATCGGTGAAACCATTATTTATTTAGTCAATGGTCAAGATGTGCGCAGTGTTGATTCTGAGCGCCTAGCTGAGTTATTAAAAGAGTTCAGCCATGCTAAATAGAGAGGATCTCATGCCCAAATCGAAAGTATTAGTTGTGGAGGATGAAGCCGCCATTCG
>DIJW01000166.1 GCA_002421475.1 Thiomicrospira sp. UBA5634
TCAAGATATGTTGAATCAGCGCGCCAATGGAGATGTTTAGCATGAAAAAATGGCTATGGATGTTAATGTTGAGCGTGGCAACGGTTAGTTGGGCACAAGAAGAACCGCCGCTTATAGATTTGGCGGCTGAAGTTGCACCGAGCACAGCTGAAAGTGAAGCACAGAAAACTGAAGCCGAAGCGGAGAAAAAAGCGATTGATGCCATCAATGACGAGGTACAAGTTAAATTTGATGCCATGATGGGCGAGGATGATGCGAAAAAACAGGCTAAAACGGCTGTGGCAGTGAAAACCGGGCCTGCTGAATGGGGGTATTTGGATCAGATCGCGCCACGTTTTTGGTCTCAGTTGGATACAGCCTACGCTTTATGTGGCACCGGTATGAGCCAGTCGCCGATTAATTTGCGTGATGATCAAACGATCAATACCGATGGTTTACCGGCATTAGATATTGCTTATCGTGAAGTGCCTTATCGGGTTAAACACACACAGCAGGGTTTACAAGCGGATTATCCACTAGGCAGTTATATTCGTTTAGGTGATAAACGTTATGAATTAACCCATTATGTGTTTCGCACGCCAAGTGAACATCAGTTGGAAGGTTTTGCTTATCCGATGGAAATTCAGTTAGTGCATCGCAATGGCGAAGGTGAACATGCAGTGATTAGCGTGATTGTGCGTGAAGGGAAGGCTAACGCACACCTAAACACGATTTTGAATAATTTGCCGACCGAGCGTGACAAGGTGCAGGTGTTTGAAAAAGTTGAATTTAATCCGGCGCGTTTTTTGCCGTCGAATAAGTTGTTTTACCGTTATGTCGGCTCATTAACCACACCGCCTTGTACAGAAGGCACGGTATGGATTGTGTTTAAACAGCCGATTGAAGCTTCGGTAGCGCAGTTAGTCAAACTGAATGAATTGATGGGCAATAACGCCCGTCCGTTGCAGTCATTGCATGGGCGTCTGCCGTTGAAGTCATGGTCGGATAAATCCGGCTCTGATACCAATCGCAGTATGGACAATTATTACAATATTCACTAATACGAGTCAGGGAACACAGTTTTATGGCGGGCAATACACTTGGACAAGTTTTTCGCGTGACCACTTTTGGCGAAAGTCATGGGGTTGCGTTAGGTTGTATTATTGACGGTTGCCCACCAGGCCTGGCGATCACTGAAGCAGATATTCAGCATGAACTTGACCGGCGTAAACCGGGAACGTCCAAGTTTACGACCGCACGGCGCGAACCGGATCAGGTGAAAATTTTATCCGGTGTGTTTGAAGGCGTGACGACCGGTACACCGATTGGTTTATTGATTGAAAATACCGATCAGCGTTCACAGGACTATTCTAATATTGCCGATACGTTTCGTCCCGCACATGCGGATTACACCTATTTACAAAAATACGGTGTACGCGATTATCGCGGCGGCGGTCGTTCGTCGGCGCGTGAAACCGCGATGCGTGTCGCGGCTGGGGCAATTGCGAAAAAGTATCTTAAAGAACGTCTAGGGGTTGAGGTTCGTGGTTATTTGTCGCAGCTTGGGTCGATTAAGGTTGAGCAGGTCGATTGGTCAATTATTGACGACAATCCGTTTTTCTGTCCTGATGCCGCCAAGGTTGAAGAGATGGAGGCTTATATGACGGCGTTGAAAAAAACCGGCGATTCGATTGGCGCGAAAATTACCATTGTGGCGCGTAATGTGCCGGTTGGATTGGGCGAGCCGGTATTTGATCGCTTAGACGCTGATTTAGCGCATGCGTTAATGAGCATTAATGCGGTCAAAGGCGTGGAGATTGGTGACGGCTTTGCGGTTGTTGCGCAAAAAGGCACGGAACATCGAGATGAAATGTCGCCTGAACAAGGGTTTCATTCTAACCACGCCGGCGGTATTCTTGGCGGAATCTCGACCGGCCAAGACATTGTGGCGCATATTGCGTTGAAACCGACCTCCAGCGTTATCATTCCGGGTAAAAGCATTAACCGTCAGGGTGAAGCGATTGAGATGATTACTAAAGGTCGGCATGACCCTTGTGTCGGTATTCGCGCCACGCCGATTGCGGAAGCACAAATGGCGATTGTATTGCTTGACCAGTTTATGCGCCAACGCGCGCAAAATGGGGATGTGGTGCCGCCGGTGATGGATTTAGCGAAAATTGGCTCACGCTGAGATTGTGACAACGCGCATTCCTTTTGCGCGTTTATCGAGTTATTACTTCTTTTATTTCACCTTATTTGGCAGTTTATTACCCTTCTTTGGCTTGTATCTGCAGTCGCTGGATTTCAGCGCACTGCAAATCGGTCAGGTGATGGCGGTTTTGATAGGCACCAAAATTGTCGCGCCGTATATATGGGGGTGGTTGGCCGATTATAGTGGTCGAACCATGCGCTGGGTGCGGTGGTGTATCGGCATCAGCACCTTGGCCTCGGTGGGCTTATTGTGGACGCAATCTTTTGGCGGTATCTTGTTGGTGGTGGCGTTGTTCAGTTTTTTCTGGCACGGCGGATTACCGTTATTTGAAGGTTATACCTTTAGCCAACTGGGTAAACAAAAAGCACGTTATGGTCAGGTGCGGTTGTGGGGTTCGATTGGGTTTATCGTGGCGGTGTTATTGCTCGGCGAGGTATTGGAGCGCTGGGGAATAGATTGGTTGCCTTGGGCGGTGATCGGGTTGTTTTTTGCCTTATGGTTAACCAGTTGGACGTTACAGGAAATCAGCACCAGGCCTGGTGATCAAGCGAGCTTGGCTTTTGTCAGTATTTTACGTTCGCCGATGGTGTGGTCGTTATTATTGGTCGCCTTTTTAGCGCAGTTTTCGCACGGCACCTATTATAATTTTTATTCGATTGATTTAGTCGCCAATGGTTATGGCAAAAATACGATTGCGTGGTTATGGGCGTTAGGCGTTGCGGCGGAAATCGCGGTGTTTTTTTGGATGGCACGTTTGTTTCAGTGTTGTTCGGTGCGCATGTTAATTATTGCCAGTTTATTGTTGACCTTATTACGTTGGCAATTAACTCTGTGGGGCGTTGCCAGCTTGCCGATTATGATGTTTGCGCAATTGTTGCACGCCGCCAGTTTTGGGTTGTTTCATGCGGCGGCGTTGCATTTAATTGATCATCATTTTGTCGGTAAAAATCGTGGGCGCGGCCAAGCAGTATATGCGGCGACCAGCCAGGGATTAGGCGGTTNNCAGGCTTGAGTTGGACGCTGGGGGGCGCAATGTTATCCTATGCGGTTTCATCTGTGGCGGTGCTGCTGGCGCTTATTATTGCGTGGCGCTGGTTATCACCACCGAGACACGAAGACACGGAGTTTATTTAAGCTTAAAAAGCTTTAGTTCAGGGTCTGTTGAAAATTCGCAGTTTTATTTAATTAAATTGCTTTGCTTTTATCTTCGTGACTTCGTTTCTCTGTGGTGAATTAATAATAAGGAGAATAGAAAATGCGGATGTTACATACTATGTTGCGGGTCGGTGATTTGCAACGTTCGATTGATTTTTATACTCAAGTGTTGGGTATGAAATTATTGCGGCAGAAAGATTATCCGGCCGGTGAGTTTACCTTGGCGTTCTTGGGTTATGGTGATGAGTCAGATCATACGGTGTTAGAACTCACCTACAACTGGGGGGTGAGTGAGTATGAAATGGGTAATGCCTATGGTCATATTGCAATTGAAGTAGCGGATGTTTACGACGCGATCGAAGCGGCGAAAGCAAAAGGTGCTAAAATTCTGCGCGAAGCAGGGCCAATGAATGCCGGTACGACAATTATTGCATTTATGGCGGATCCGGATGGTTATCCGATCGAATTAATTGGCGTGGATCACCAACGTAGTTAATAAATAGAGGGTGTTAATGATGATTATTCCGGCTAAGTACCACCATTTTACAGTGGGTTTTTTAATGGCATTGTTGATGTCATGCATTATGTCGTTGGTGATTAGTTTGATCAACCTTGGCTGGGTGGATAATATTTTATCTATCTGGATGCACGCTTGGTTTATGGCGTTTATTGTGGCTTTCCCGGTGATTTTAGTGGTTGGTCCGCTAGTTAGAAAATTGGTAACTTGGATTGTAAAACATCCTTAAATGATTAATAAATAGGAAAAAATATGTCTGCAACATTTGAAAATGTCACGATCGTTAAGCAAGCGAATGTTTATTTTGACGGTAAAGTGACCAGTCGCACCGTGAAGTTTGCCGATGGCACACGTAAAACCCTAGGCATTATGATGCCGGGTGATTATGAGTTTGGCACCGATGAAAACGAGTTAATGGAAATCATGGCGGGAGAAGTTGAGGTGTTATTGCCTGGACAAAGCGCATGGCAAACGATTAAAGGCGGTCAGTCGTTTGAAGTACCGGCGAAAGCTAAGTTCGGTATTAAAGTGAAATCGGTAACGGATTATTGCTGTTCTTATTTCTAAGCTGTTTCAACATACCACCAGGCCTGGTGGTCATGCAAAAGCCGCGTCAAAACTCAATTTGACGCGGCTTTTTTTGTTTTAGTCTGTTTTTGGCGATTTGTTTTTTGCTGCTTGTTTACGGCGTTTTTCGAGTTTAAACATAAACATAATGCCTAACTTTAAGGCGATTAACACCACAAATACGATCATCGCGATTGTGCCAATATGTTCAATCCACATCTTAATCTTCTCGCATTACAAAGGCTTCAGCATCGGCCAAGTTATCAATGGTGGTGCAAAGGTTTTGCAAACGGCCATCATGGATGCCGAAAATTAAACCATGTACTTCGAGATGTTGACCTTTTTCCCACGCTTTACGTACCGCCGGAATATGGCATACGTTACGCACCTGCTCAATCACATTGATTTCACATAACCGATCAACTTGCTGTTGTTTGGTCAGTTGGGCCATTTCTTTGCTGGCACGTTGGTAATATTTACGAATTGGCCGCAACCAATGTTCAATCATGTCGGGGTTATTGCCTTCAATTGCGGCTTTTACACCACCACAGCCGTAATGTCCGGTAACAATAATGTGTTTAACTTTTAGGATTTCGACTGCATATTGCACTACGGTTAAGCAGTTCATGTCGCTGGAGTTGACCATGTTGGCCACATTGCGATGCACAAAAACTTCGCCGGGCATCAACCCCATAATTTCGTTAGCCGGTACCCGACTGTCAGAGCAGCCAATCCAAAAGTATTCTGGATTCTGTTGTTTGGCGAGTTTTTTGAAGAACTCAGGGTCTTCGCTGATAATGCCGTCAATCCAACGTTGATTGTTTTCAAACAATGGATCAAGCGAGTGATCGGTACATGAGCATTTTGTGCACATTGTCAATTCTCCTTGGTTAGAATTGATGCGCATTATCCCATAGCGAGTTTAAAAAGTCGCGATCGACAGGTCTAATCAAGGTTAATAATTCAAATGATTGAGGTTACAAATTTTTATAGTAAATTTGTTTTGCGCACTTGATAATAACGGCTTTATTGCCCTTACCACCAGGCCTGGTGGTGATTAAATACGAAAGGAATAGCTGTGAATCAGTTTGCTGAGTTTATGGATTTGTTAAAAGCGTTGATTCGTCAGCCTTGCGTTGTCGGGGCAGAACATTCTTTTTTTCGCGTGCTGCAACGTGAGTTGGAAGAACGCGGCGCTAAAGTCACTTGGTATGAAGGGTTGTTGGTGGCGCAGGGCACTAAGCCGCAATCGGCAATGTTTTCGGCGCATATTGATCGCCATGGTTTAATTTGTACCGGACCGAACGAATTTCAATATGCCGCGTTTGTGTCCGGTCATCGTTCAGATTTGCTCGGGAACGCAGTCAGTGAAGAGTTGATGTTACGCATTAGTGATCGGTTCGAATCGACGCCGGTGATTGCTTACGAGCCTTGGTCGGGGGCGTATCGTGGTTCGGGGGTGATTAAAAAAACTTATATTTGTGAATTTCGTAACAACTTAATTTTTGAAGTGGAAGGGTTGGAACATTTGGTTGCCGGTACGCCAGTTGCCTTTCGCGATAGCTTAAAAGTGGATGGCGATTTGTTACAGGGACAGCTGGATAACGTACTTACCGCCGCGTTATTGGTGCATATGTTTAGTTTGGGTTATCAAGGCACGGCATTTTTTACCGCACAGGAAGAGTCTGGTAGCAGTTGGCGTTATTTGTTGGAATGGTTTCGGCGTTTTGGTGGTTCGACCAACCAGCTGATTGTGGTGGATACCAGCCCATATCCGGATCGGGCGGCGGCGGATGTGCAAGAAGTGGTGTTGCGAAAAAAAGACAGTCATGCGGAATATAACCATGAAACCACTCAATTATTGGCGCAGATGTGTGATGAGTTGGCGATTCGTTATAGCTATAAAGATGAGTTTGTGGAGCAACAAAACCGTTTAGCGGCGGAAAAAGGCTTGCCGCCAAAATCACTTGGCAGTACCGAAATGGGGCGTATTACCCTGGCCTCGAATGGTTTTGTGCATGGCACAACCTTGCAAATTCCGACCACCGGTTATCACACCATGCAAGAATCGGCATCCATTGCGTCTTGTGAGGCGTTTTTAAAGCTGTTGATGCAAGTTGCGGATATTCACCAGGCTTGATAGGTAAGCACCAGGCCTGGTGGAAGTTTATCTTGCTTTTAAAGCAATACAAATCCAATGGTTTGTTGTACATCACGTAAGGTTTTTTGCGCCTGTTCGCGTGCGCGATCTGCGCCTTGTTTTAGAATGCTTTTTAAATGGGTTTCGTCTTCGCGTAAGGCGTAAAAACGTTGTTGAATTGGATTTAAGTAGGCAGCAACCAATTCACCCAGTTCAACTTTTAAGTGGCCGTACATTTTGCCTTCAAACTGCTTCACAACCGCATCCATCGGTTTGCCGCTGATGACCGAGTAAATGGTCAAAAGGTTGGATACGCCGGGTTTGTTTTCCACATCATACTCAATCACGTCACCGGAGTCGGTGGTGGCTTTTTTGAACTTCTTAATAATCGTTTTTTCGTCGTCCAACAAAGCAATAAAGTTGTTTTTGTTGTCATCTGACTTTGACATTTTGCTGGTCGGATCTTGCAAACTCATAATACGACCGCCTTCAGTGGCTGGCGGAATAAACGGTTCCGGCACTTTAAATATTTCGCGCCCAAAACGGTTGTTATAACGATTGGCTAAATCACGCGTCAGTTCTAAATGTTGTTTTTGATCCGCGCCGACCGGCACAAGTTGGGTTTGATACAGCAGAATGTCTGCCGCCATTAATACCGGATAGTTAAATAAACCCGCGTTAATGTTGTGTTCATGTTTTTGCGATTTATCTTTGAACTGGGTCATGCGATTCAGTTCACCCATATAGGTCGAGCAGTTAAGAATCCACGCTAATTCGGCATGTTCCGGTACATGCGACTGGATAAACACCGTGCTTTTGGCCGGGTCAATACCGGATGCTAAATACAAAGCCACAAAATCTAAACTGCGTTTTGCCAGCGCTTGCGGGTCTTGTTCAACGGTAATGGCGTGCATATTAACCAGTGAGAACAGACATTGATAGTCGTCTTGGAGTTTAACCCAGTTTTTGATTGAGCCGATGTAATTGCCAATCATTAAGTCGCCGGAGGGCTGAATGCCGCTGAAAAGAATGGGTTTACTCATGTGTTCAGAGTCCGCTTAATTCAAAAACGGTTATTTTAGCGCAATTTGTATTCAATCGGCACACTGTGCGTCCAATGTCTGCGTTTAATTTCCGGCGGAAACGGTTTAAAACGGCGATGCATGTGGTGGGTAAAAATTTCGAGGGCGGCTTGATCTAGAAGGTTGCGGCCTGAGCCATGCTTAATTTCAATGTCAACAATGTCGCCGTTGGCTAAGAGCGTAAACTGAATCTGCACTTCACCTTCCCAACCGCGACGTTGAGCAATGCGCGGGTAGGTGGCTTGCGCATGCCGCGCCAGTGTTGACGATAGTTCGGCTAAATACAATTTTTCAGCCTCGTCAATTTGGCGTTGGCTGATTTGCTGTTCAAGCGGTACTTGCTCTTCAGTCGGTAGCGTTTGTTGGCTAACCGGTTGCGGCGGCGGAGCGGTTTCCGGCGGGCTGGTTTCCTCTATTTTTTGCTCGGGCTCAGGTTTGGGCTCAGGTTTGGGCTCAGGTTTGGGTTCAGGTTTGGGCTCAGGCTTAGGTTCAGGCTTAGGTT
>DIJW01000209.1 GCA_002421475.1 Thiomicrospira sp. UBA5634
AATGGCAACCTTTTTATCTGTTTTAACAACATCTGATAAGTCAGGTGTCCAACCGCTAGCTATCGCAACATCGGTAATGTATTTTTCTACTGCGCCGATGGTGACGGCACCAAAGTTTGTGTCGTTTAAGGTACAGGCCTGTTCGCATAAACGATCTTGTGGGCAGATACGGCCACACATTTCCGGCAGTGAGTTGGTTTTATGCGATAACTCGACCGCTTCCATCACATTGCCTTCGGCAACCAGTTTTAACCAGTTTGGAATGTAGTTATGCACCGGGCAAGCCCATTCGCAATAGGGATTGCCGCAGTGTAAACAGCGATCAGCTTGGGCAATCGCTTGAGCAGGGTCAAACCCGCTATAGATTTCAGCAAAGTTGACCTTACGTTCCGCCGCATCCAGTTTTTGTGGAAGTTGGCGGTCGAGTTCTAAAAATTGTCTTACGTTTGGCATTCGATTCAGTTCCTTTGAGACGTCAACTACGCAGCTTCATTGCCGAATAAACGGAATAGGGTTTCAATATCAATCGCACGCGATTTTACTAGCCAGAATTGGCCAACGTATTGACTGAAGTTGGCTAACACTTCTTGACCCCAAGCACTTTGTGTTTTTTCCACATACTCTTTCAGTAGTGACTTCAAGTAAACACGGTATTCTTCAGTTGTTTCGGTATCAATGCGGATAGCTTCAACCATTTCAGCATTCAAACGATCCGGTAGGTTGCGATTTAAATCCAATACAAACGCCATACCGCCCGACATACCGGCACCGAAGTTAACACCAACTTCTCCGAGGCTTACGACCGTTCCGCCGGTCATATATTCACAACCGTGGTCACCTAAACCTTCCAATACCGCTGTCGCGCCTGAGTTACGTACTGCGAAACGTTCACCACCGGTTCCGTGAGCATACAACTTGCCTCCGGTTGCGCCGTATAAACAGGTGTTGCCGACAATTGGGGTGTTTCTTGGATCAAACGCACTGCCTTTCGGTGGGCAAACAACAATTTCGCCACCGGCCATGCCTTTACCGACGTAGTCGTTGGCATCACCTTCCAAGTGTAGGTTTAACCCATCAACGTTAAATACACCAAATGATTGGCCTGCAATACCGGTGAGTTTCAGCGTAATAGGTGCTGACTTCATGCCATCATTGCCATAACGTTGTGCGATTTCACCCGCTAAACGTGCGCCAATTGAACGGCCGGTATTAACCAATTTGAAGTTAAAAATACCACCGGACTTAGCTTCAATCGCAGGTAATACCTGTTTAACCATTTCTTCAGCAATATCGCCTTTATCCCAAGGATTGTTGCGTGCTACTTGAACTGTTTGTGGTTTATCGGCAGGTACGCCGCCATCGGTTAAGATAGACGATAAGTCCAAGTTACGCTGTTTGGCGGTTAACGGATTATCAATGACTTTTAATAAATCAACGCGCCCCACTAATTCGCCCAGGGAACGAACGCCTAGTTTGGCCATCCAATCACGAGTTTCTTCGGCAACAAATTGGAAGTAGTGCATGACCATTTCCGGTAAACCGATAAAGTGTTCTTTACGTAGGCGTTCATCTTGGGTTGCAACGCCGACGGCACAGGTGTTTAGGTGGCAAATACGCAGGTATTTACAGCCCAATGCAATCATCGGCGCCGTACCGAAACCAAAAGATTCCGCACCCAGAATAGCCGCCTTAATAACGTCAAGACCTGTTTTTAAACCACCGTCTGCTTGCAAGATAACTTGACCACGTAAGTCATTCGCACGCAGTACTTGATGTGCTTCTGCTAAACCCATTTCAAATGGGTTGCCGGCATATTTAACCGAACTTAACGGGCTGGCACCGGTACCACCGTCGTAACCGGAGATGGTAATCAAGTCGGCATAAGCTTTTGCGACACCAGCTGCAATTGTTCCTACGCCGGGTTCTGCCACCAGTTTCACCGAAATTAAGGCATTTGGATTCACTTGTTTTAAGTCATAAATTAACTGTGCCAAATCCTCAATCGAATAAATATCGTGGTGTGGCGGAGGAGAAATAAGCGTAACACCGGGTACAGAGTGGCGTAATTTAGCAATCGTTACATCCACTTTATGACCCGGCAGTTGCCCACCTTCACCCGGTTTAGCGCCTTGCGCGACCTTAATTTGTAGCACTTCAGCATTACGTAAGTAGTGCGCAGTAACGCCGAAACGACCGGAGGCGATTTGTTTAATTTTCGAAACTTTTTCCGTGCCATAACGCGCCGGATCTTCTGCACCCTCACCGGAGTTAGAGCGTGCGCCTAAACGGTTCATCGCAATCGCTAAAGCTTCATGCGCTTCCGGTGATAATGCCCCTAACGAAATACCGGCACTATCGAAACGTTTATAAATTGAGGTCAGCGGTTCAACCTGATCTAACGCAATAGGTTCAATTCCATCGCGAATGGTGAACATGTCACGAATAGTCATTGCTGGGCGATTATTCACTAAGTCAGCAAACTTGGTGTAGTAAGACTTGTCACCAATTTGCACCGCTTTACGCAAGTTTTCGACCACATCTGGATTATAGGCATGGTATTCACCACCGTGAACATACTTGAGTAAGCCACCTTGCTGCAATGATTTGCGCGGGTTAAACGCTTCCCATGCTAAACGTTTTTGATCCAGCTCAAGATGTTCGAAGCAACTGCCTTCAATACGGCTTGGTGTGCCAGGGAAGCACAGGTTAACGATAGCAGAGCTTAAACCAACCGCTTCAAATAATTGTGAACCGCGATAGGAGGCCAAGGTTGAAATCCCCATTTTTGACAGGATTTTCAGTAAACCTTTGTTGATACCTTTACGATAATTTTTAATGTATTTGCTAACCGCGATACTGCCATCCAATTCACGGGTACGAATCATGTCTTGCAGTGATTCATACGCTAGGTATGGATAAACAGCTGTGGCACCGTAACCGAACAACACCGCGAAGTGATGTGGATCACGTGCCGTGGCAGTTTCTACAATAATGTTTGACTCAGTACGTAAGCCTTCGCGAATCAAACGGTGATGTACCGCACCGGTAGCCATAATCGCCGGAATGGTCACCAGGCCTGGTGCAATATTTAGATCTGAAAGAATGAGCAATGTCTTACCCGATTTAACGGCATCAACCGCTTGTTGACACACAGCTTCAATTGCCTGTTGCATCGACATCTTTTCAACATTGTAGTGTAGCGAAATATCGTGATGCTGATAGTTAGCATCAGTCAGTTCACGCAGTTGCGTCATCATTGACGGACTTAAAATCGGCGAGTGAACTTCTAAACGACGAGCATGTTCAGGACCTTCTTCGAACATGTTAAGTTCGCGACCAAAACACGTGTTAAGCGACATAACAATCGCTTCACGTAATGGATCAATCGGCGGATTGGTGACCTGGGCAAACATCTGACGGAAATAATCAAACACCGAACGTGGTTTATGTGAAAACACCGGGAACGGTGCATCGTCACCCATTGAACCAATCGCTTCTTGTGAAGATTCGGCTAATACGCGAATAATTTGGTCACGTTCTTCAAATGTAACCTGGAAATACTTCTGGTAAATATCAGCTTGTTTACTGTCCCAACCGCGGGTTGATTCTTCACGATCAAGCTGTTCTTCAAGGCGCATATATCCTTTGTCCATCCATTGACGGTAAGGTTTAGCCGTTTTAAGCGCATCATCAATTTCATTTGGTTTAAGGAACGTGCCAGTTTGTAAATCGACTGCGACAACTTGACCTGGCTTTAAGCGACCTTTTTCCACCACGTCTTCCGGAGCATAATCATAAACCCCGATTTCTGATGCAAATGTAATATGACGATCTTTGGTGATGACATAACGTGTCGGGCGTAAACCGTTACGGTCAACCCCGCAAATGGCGTACTTGCCAGTGTTAATAACCAGGCCTGCCGGGCCATCCCAAGGTTCCATGTGCATTGAGTTGTATTCGAGGAAGGCTTTGAGGTCAGCATCCATGTGCGGTACATTTTGCCAAGCCGGCGGAATCAACAAACGCAATGCTTGGAATACCGACATGTCACCCATCATTAAGACTTCAAGCATATTGTCGAGGCTGTTTGAGTCGGATCCTTCTTGTGCAACCAACGGCTTTAAATCAGCTAAGTCAGGTAACAAGGGCGTTTCAAATTTTTTCTGCCGAGCTAAGGCCCAGTTACGATTGCCTTTGATGGTGTTAAGCTCACCGTTGTGTGCCAAGAAACGGAAAGGCTGAGCCAAGCGCCATTGTGGCATGGTGTTGGTGGAAAAACGCTGGTGATATGAAATAGATGCAGACGCAAATTGCGGATTTTTCAAATCCAAATAAAATTGCTCAAGCTCTTTTGGCATGACCAAGCCTTTGTAAGCGAGCAGTTGGCTGTTTAATGAAGCAACGTAAAAGGTCTTGTCTTGTGGTTCAATTGCCATTTCTGTTTTACGGCGTGCGCTAAACAATAAACGGTTAAATTGAGTTTCTTTCATGTCATGGGGTGCATTGACGTAAATTTGTTCAATGACCGGTTCCATCGAGGCAGCTTGTGCGCCCAATACCGTCGAATTAACCGGCACTTTACGCCAGCCTAATACATTCAAGCCGCGTTGAGTGAGTTCAGCGGCTAATGTGTCTCGAGCACGCTGCGCCTTGGTTGCGTCTTGGTTTAAGAACACCATACCAACGGCATATAAACCATTAAGAGTAAAACCAAGTGTGGCCGCTTCATGTTTAAGGAAAACATCTGGTTTTTTGATTAATAATCCACAGCCGTCACCGGTGCAACAATCTGCAGCAACACCACCACGGTGGGTCATATTGGCCAACGACTGAATAGCAGTCTGAACGACCCAGTGACTCGGTTTGTCGTCCATATTGGCGATCAGGCCAAAGCCGCAGTTTTCTTTTTCAAACTCTGGGGAATAAAGGCCTTTTAGGGTGTTCAGTGAATTCATAATCTAACGGTTCCTGTCTTTTCTGGATCATCTAACGCCGAGGGCTTGTGTTGCTCGGGGGATCGTTTTCGCGCCAGTGTTTGCTGTGTTTCTTATCTGCTTACCGGCATTCTTTGAAGGACCTGAGCACGGTAAAAAGGGCGAACAATTGTATGTGTCAGAAGCTTTTTTGTCAATTAGTTTTAAAAATCCATGACCAAAAATATTTGGCTAAGTTGTTGAATGAATTTGTTGAATTGTGGCTTTTTTAAGGTTTGCTTTTTTCCTTTCTCAGCGGCGTTATAATGCCTTTTTTGTATTCAGGTTGCACGGTGATTGTGCCGAATGCATTATTTAAAAAATTATAAATCTACGAGACTGTTATGACCCAAATACTTGAAGAAAATTTAGGCCTGATTTATCAGGAAGTGTTGCGTCGCAACCCCAACGAGCTTGAGTTTCATCAGGCGGCAATGGAAGTGTTTGAAAGTTTAAATCCGGTGATGGCGAAGCATCCGGAAATTGCTAAAAAGAAAATTTTGCAGCGTATTTGTGAGCCGGAGCGCCAAATTATTTTTCGAGTACCTTGGGTAGATGACCGTGGTGAAGTGCAAGTGAACCGTGGTTTCCGCGTGGAGTTTAACAGTGCGTTAGGCCCATATAAAGGCGGGATTCGTTTTCATCCGTCGGTCAATTTGAGTGTCATTAAGTTCTTGGGGTTTGAGCAAATTTTTAAGAATGCCTTGACCGGTATGCCAATCGGTGGTGGTAAGGGTGGTAGCGACTTTGATCCGAAAGGACGTTCGGACAATGAAATCATGCGTTTCTGTCAGAGTTTTATGAC
>DIJW01000051.1 GCA_002421475.1 Thiomicrospira sp. UBA5634
GTTGAAGTCGCCAAACGTTATGACCAGCAAGGCGCAGATGAAATTACCTTTCTCGACATTACCGCCAGTGCCGATAACCGCGAAACCATCGTGCATGTAGTTGAACAAGTTGCCAGTCAAGTATTCATTCCACTAACGGTTGGCGGCGGCATTCGCACGGTTGAAGATGTACGGCGCATGTTAAATGCCGGGGCAGATAAAGTCTCAATCAACACAGCAGCCATTTTCAACCCCGAGTTTGTTAAACAGGCCAGTGATTTGTTTGGTTCGCAATGCATTGTGGTTGCCATTGATGCTAAAAAAGTCAGCCAAGTCGGCGAGACCAATCGTTGGGAAATTTTCACTCACGGCGGACGTAAAGCAACCGGCATTGATGCGATTGAATGGGCACAACGCATGGAGCAATACGGTGCCGGTGAGTTATTAATTACCAGCATGGATCGTGATGGCACCAAAATTGGTTTTGACCTTGAGCTTACACGCAGCATTGCCGATGCGGTAAAAATTCCGATTATCGCCTCAGGTGGCGTTGGTGAATTACAGCATTTAGTGGAAGGCGTTAATCAAGGTCATGCCCAAGCGGTGTTAGCCGCCAGCATTTTCCATTTCGGCCAGTATACGATTGCTGAAGCTAAGCAAGCCATGCAAGATCAGGGCATTGAGGTGCGTTTATGAGCGATATTTTGCAACAACTTGATGCTTTACTGGAAGCGCGCAAAGCCGAATCTGCCGACAGTTCTTATGTCGCCAGCTTGTATGCCAAAGGCCTCGACAAAATATTAAAAAAAGTCGGCGAAGAAGCTATCGAGACCGTAATGGCGGCCAAAGATGGCAATGCCGAACATCTTGTTTACGAAATCACCGACTTGTGGTTTCACACCTTGGTGTTATTAGCACACCAAAATTTATCCAGCGCCGATGTTCTACAAGAACTGCAGCGTCGTTTCGGTTTATCTGGCCTGGTTGAAAAGGCTCAGAGATCGCAAAATTAAAAAAAGAGAGAACCTCCATGCACACAGAACCTACTATTTTTACGCGTATTATTAATAAAGAACTTCCGGCAGAATTTGTTTATGAAGACGACAAATGTATCGTCATCAAAGACATCAATCCGCGCGCTCGTGTGCATTTACTGATCATCCCCAAAAAACCCATTCCAACTTTGTTTGACCTTAAACCGGAAGATAAAGATTTAATGGGACACATGATGTTGTTATTGCCGCAAATCGCGCAAGCACAAAATTTGGACGGATTTAAAACTCAAATCCATACCGGCGAATCGGGCGGCCAAGAAGTGTTTCACATCCATATACATTTACTTGGAAACTAAACGGCGAATTTGCTATTATTCAGCGTTCGCAAATTTAAACTCAGAAATTATCGGAGCACATTATGGGCATTAGCATTTGGCAATTATTGATTATCCTCGCCATTGTGTTGGTTTTATTCGGCGCAAAACGTTTAAAAAGCGTAGGCTCAGACTTAGGTAGCGCGATCAAAGGTTTCAAAAAAGCTGTAAGTGATGAAGATGAAGCTGCAAAACAAGCAGCACAAGCTCAAGAACAGGCCAAGTTAGAAAACACTACTCAAGCAGGCAACGTTTACGACGCGAAAGCGACTGAAAAAACGACAGCTGAAACGACTGATAACAAACCAAAAGCCTAACCAGGCCTGGTAGCAAGGATTCGGCATGTTCGATATCGGTTTTATGGAGCTTATGCTCATTTTGATCATTGCATTAGTGGTGATTGGACCTGAGCGCATGCCTGAAGTTGCACGAAAAGTAGGTCAATTTATTGGCAAAACCCGTAACTTCATCAACTCCGTTAAAGACGACAGCAACCTGCGCGACACTGTGCGTGAACTACAACAGTCGCTTGATTTAAAACAAGAACAGGAACGTTTTAATTCCATTCAGCAAGACTTTTACAAAGGTTTTGATGATGTGCGAGATCAAATTAATTTTGATGAGTTACAACGTCCTTTCGGCAACCCTGAACCGTCACCGGCTGAATTAGAAGCAGCAAAACGCCAGCTTCCATCAACTAATGACGATACAAATAAACCTAATGTTCAAGCAGAGACTGATCCGAAACTAACTGCAACCACTCCCTCTGAACCAGACAAAAAGTAATCGGCGACGCATGAGCAACAGTGCCCTACCTCCACATGACCAAGAAATGACGCTGGTTCAGCACCTGCTGGAACTGCGTAATCGTGTAAGTCGCGCGGTCATTGCGATCCTCATTCTGTTTTTTATTTTATTTCCGTTCGCCAACGACATTTATACCTACATTGCCGAACCCCTGACACGTTTTATGCCGGAAGACTCCAGCATGATTGCTGTCGGTGTTGCATCACCGTTTTTAACGCCGTTTAAATTGAGTTTAATTTTAGCGATTTATATCGCCATGCCGTTTTTGCTTTATCAGCTATGGGCTTTTATCGCCCCCGCACTGTATCAACATGAACGCCAGCTCGTTGGTCCGATTCTGTTTTTTAGCTCATTCCTATTTTATGCCGGCGGTGCTTTTGCTTACTATGTTGTGTTCCCGCTGGTATTCGGGTTTTTGTCACAAACCGCACCGGAAGGTGTCGCGATTTCGACCGATATCGCGCTTTATCTCGACTTCGTTATCAAAATGTTTTTCGCATTTGGTTTAGCGTTTGAAGTTCCGGTTATTACTGTTTTACTCATTCTCACCGGCATGGTCAAACCTCAAGCAATGAGCCACGCAAGGCCGTATGTTGTGGTCGGCGCATTTGTGATCGGAATGTTGTTAACACCACCGGACGTTATTTCACAAACCTTATTGGCTGTACCCATGTGGTTAATGTATGAAATGGGGATTTTGGTCGGCTCTTGGATTTTAAAACGTCGCGGATTAGATCAAGACAAGGATGAAACCGACACGGACATTAGCACCGAATCTGATAACCCCGTTACGCAAACACAAACCACAAACCAAACGGTTGATGAAGAGTTTGATAACCGTTATGCCGACCAAGGCAAGGATACTGATCCGTTCGACTATGACGCCGAGTTTGATAAGATAGATTCTGAAATGGCTATTATGGAACGCGAATACCAAAAACGTCAGGCAGAGCAGAATGCACAAACCTCTTCGGGGAACAACCCTCAACCTGCGGACGATCAAGCTAACAATTCGTCAGATCAGGAAAAACCTAAGTCTTAACAACCGCCAAAGCCGACCACCAGGCCTGGTGGTCGGCTTGTGGCTGGCATTTTGCCTAAGTTTATCGTTTAGCGCCCACGCCAGCCCGTTACAAAATCACCCTTCCGCTTATTTAGCCATGCACGCAAATGATCCGGTTGCGTGGCAACTTTGGCAAACCTCAACCCTGCAACAAGCCCAGCAACAAAACAAACTTATCGTTATTTCATCCGGTTATTTTGCCTGCCATTGGTGTCATGTGATGCAACAGGAAAACTATCAGAATATTGAGGTTGCGGCCTTACTGAATCAGCACTTTATCAGTATTAAAGTCGACCGTGAACTCAATCCTGATTTGGATGATTATTTGCTCAATTTTGCCCGTCAAACAACCGGCCAAGCCGGTTGGCCATTGCATGTCATTCTGACGCCGGAAGGTTTACCAATTGCTGCGTTTATTTATCAACCACGTGATGTGTTAATTCGCACTTTGTCACAAATCCAGGCCTGGTGGCAGCAAGACTCTGCTCGCATCAGCCACTTAGCCAAACCTGAGACTGGCATACGTTTTGAGTCAATTACGGCACTTCAACTGCGCGATCAATTTATGTCGACGTTAACACCGCTACTTGATCATTTCGCCGGCGGTTTAAGTGGCACACAAAAATTTCCTCATAGCCCGTTGTTGAAAAGCCTGCTGATGCAAGCCGATTTGCCTGCTGATGTTAGCGACTGGCTAAAAACCACCCTGGAACAAATGCAGTCCGAACATTTATACGATCATATACATGATGGTTTTTTTCGCTACACAGTCGATCCAAACTGGCAGCAACCGCATTTTGAAAAAATGCTGTATGACAATGCACAACTGGCCGAAGTTTATTTTCGTGCCGCGCGTTATTTTGACCGCGCCGACTTTTTAACGACCGCGCAAAAGACTTTGGCCTATATCGAACGCGAACTTTATAGCCCAACCGGGTTGGCGCGCGCCAGCCAATCAGCACTGGATCAACACGGTGTCGATGGTGGGCGCTATATTTGGTCAGCGTTGCAGCTGCAAAGTCTATTAAACGAACAACAATTCAACCAAGTAAACCAGGCCTGGCGGTTAAACCAAGTACCGCCGTTTGAAACAGGCTGGCTTCCTAAGCCAATTAACCCATCCGACAGCGACCACCAGGCCTGGTGGTCAATTCAACAACAACTTAAAAACCGTCCATCAATCACTGATAATAAACAACTCCTGAGTTGGAACGGCTTATTATTAAGTGCGTATGCTGAAGCCTATAACACCACGCAACAACCGCATTATTTGCGCCGTGGTCATGCTTTAGCGCAACGCTTATTAGACTTAATCGACAGCCAAAACGCACCGCGCGCAATCAATGACAAAGGTCAATTATTAGGTCAAGCCGCGCTGGAAGATTACGCCTATATCATCGGCGGTTTACGTCAATGGCAAGCGGCCAGCGGCACTTTATTTAAACCTGAAATTCAGGCCTTGCAACACTATGCTCGCCAACGTTTTCAATCAAATAATGGCTGGTTGGCGAGTTTAGATAATCTGTTGCCCGGCCAAATTGCACAATCAGATTTTGCCGATTTGGCCACCCCTTCTGCCAGCGCAATCCTCAATTGTGATCAACGCATTAAATCCATACCGATTATTCAGCGCCAAACCAGCCTCGATTTATGGCAATATGCCAGCTATTTACAAAGCTGTGAGTTTTAAATGGGTTTGATTATTATCGCGATCGCTTTACTGGCTTTTATTAGTTTTGTGCCACAAATGTGGACCCGTTGGGTGTTAAACAAATACAGCCAGCCGCATCCGACCTTGCCCGGCAGCGGGCATGAATTTGGCGAACATTTAATTCGCAAATATAACCTTGAAGGTGTACGCATTGAAGAAACCGAGCAAGGAGACCATTACGATCCGATTGATAAGGTGGTGCGTTTATCCAGTGCCAATTTCCACAGTAATTCGTTAACCGCAATTGTCACCACTGCGCATGAAATCGGTCACGCGATTCAACATCAAACTCATTTTGAACCGTTACTCACCCGCACCCAACTGGTTGAACGCGCGCAATGGTTAACAAAATTCAGCGGAATGGCACTGATTGCAACGCCGATTTTAATTCCGTTATTGCATACACCTATGATCGGCATTGTGACCTTTGCTGCCGGATTTATTGCGATGGGTGTGCCGGTATTGATTCACTTATCAACCCTGCCGGTGGAGTTTGATGCCAGTTATCAACGCGCGTTACCGTTGCTGAAAGATGGCGAATATATCGACGCCAAAGACCTCAAACGCGCACGCCATATTTTAACTGCCTGCGCATTTACTTATGTCAGCTCCAGCCTCGCCAGCCTGTTTAATTTGTGGAAATGGTTTAGCGGTATGCGCCGTTAATTTTCAAGCTATTCACGCGCCGGCCAAATCATCAGCGGCGCATCTTGCGGCTGGCACACATCCAACGCCAAACCAAATGTTTCACTTAATATTTCAGCCTGCATCACTTCGTCAACTAAGCCTTGCGCCATCACTCGTCCTTGATGCATCAACAACACCTTGTCGGCATACCGTGCGGCTAAATTAAGATCATGCAACACCACCAACACCCCGATATTCTGGTTTTTAGCTAAAGCGCATAATAATTTAAACACCTGATGTTGATGGGCTAAATCCAAACTCGAGGTCGCCTCATCCAACAGCAAATAACCAGGCCTGGTGGTCGAACGATTTGGCGTACTTAATAACTGCAACCACACCCGTGCTAAATGCACGCGTTGTTGTTCACCGCCCGATAAGGTTAAATAATTGCGCTGGACTAAATGACTAATATCAAAATCTGCCATGACTTGCACAAGTTGCGTCAAGCGTGCGTTTGAATCCGGCCCCAGCCAGCCCATTGACACCACTTCCGCCACTTTAAAAGCAAAATCCAACTGCACCTGCTGCGGCATGACCGCGCGCTGTTGCGCCAACTCGGTTGGCGACCAATCTTTTAAACTGCGGCCATTCAACACCACCAGGCCTGATAACTCGGTTATATCACCGCTTAAAGCTTTTAATAAACTCGACTTACCCGCGCCATTCGGGCCAATCAAAGCCAACACTTCACCAGCATGCAGTTCGCAATTCACCTGATCTAAAATCCGGTTCTGTTGCTGTGACCAACTTAATTCTGTACAGCGCAACGAAGGCATCTCGAACGAAGTCATATCCTAACCTCCCATCCGATTGCGGTGCTGTAATAACAACCACAGGAAAAACGGCCCGCCGACGCCGGCAATTAATAAGCCAATTGGCAGCTCCGCCGGGGCAATTAAACTGCGCGCCACAATATCGGCGCTCACCAATAATAACGCCCCCATTAACCCGCTTAACGGCAATAACCAACGATGATCCGGCCCGACTAACAACCGCACTAAATGCGGTGCAACCAATCCGATAAAGCCAATAATACCCGCCGCCGCCACACTTGC
>DIJW01000013.1 GCA_002421475.1 Thiomicrospira sp. UBA5634
AAGCCGCGTTGATACGGTGGAAGAAAATGGTCAACTAGTGAAAAAACGCATCGTGACGCGAGATGTGATTAACGCTGCGGTGATTCGTGATCAATTTTCTAACCGTTTTCAAATTACCGGTTTAGATAACTCGCAAGAAGCCCAAAACTTGGCACTATTACTCCGAGCAGGCGCATTAGCTGCGCCAATGGAAATTGTCGAAGAGCGTACTGTCGGCCCAAGTTTGGGGCAGGACAATATTGATCAAGGTTTAATGTCCGTCGTCGTTGGTTTTATTTTGGTACTGATTTTAATGGCATGGCGTTATAAAACCTTTGGTTTGATTGCGAACTTGGCATTAACGTTAAATCTTGTGCTGATTGTTGCGGTATTGTCTTTGATGCAAGCGACCCTAACCTTGCCGGGTATTGCGGGTATTGTACTAACCGTCGGTATGGCGGTGGATGCCAACGTGTTAATTTTTGAGCGTATTCGAGATGAACTCAAAAATAGTTCAATCCAGACTGCAATTCATGCCGGTTACGAAAAAGCCTTTATTACCATTGCTGACTCTAATATCACCACCTTATTGGCGGCTTTGTTACTGTTTAGTTTTGGCACCGGGCCGATTAAAGGCTTTGCGATTACCTTAGCCATCGGCATTATCACTTCAATGTTTACCGCCATTTTAGGCACCCGCGCGTTAGTGAATTGGCTGTATGGCAATAAACGCGTTGAAAAATTGTCTATTTAGGAGGTTGGCATGGCACAAGATACAGCAGCACAAAATGTTACAACAGGTGAAATGGGCAAAATCAATTTTATGGCGATGCGTACACCGGCCATGTTGTTATCGTTGGTGTTAATTATCGGTTCATTGGTTGGGCTTTGGTATAAAGGTTTGAACCTGGGCGTGGACTTTACCGGTGGTACGATTATTGAGTTGTCGTACCCAGGTTCGGCTGATCTGGCTCAAGTTCGGAATACGCTGACTGAGGCCGGTTATGCAGAGGCACAAGTACAACATTTTGGTTCATCGCAAGATGTGTTGATTCGGATCGCACCACGCGAAGGCATGGCTTCGGCAACGTTAAGTAATCAAGTTGTCGAAGTGTTACAAAATGCAACCACCGAAACCATTAATCTGCGTCGGGTTGAGTTTGTCGGCCCGCAGGTAGGTGAAGAGTTGACTTCTGATGGCGCTTTGGCGGTATTGTATGCGTTAATCGGTATTATGATTTACGTCGCGTTACGGTTTGAATTCCGTTTTTCATTAGGCGCGATTGCGGCTTTGGTACATGATGTGGTGATTACGATCGGCGTTTTTGCTTGGACACAAATGCAGTTTGATTTAACCGTAGTGGCGGCTTTATTGGCGATTATCGGTTATTCGATTAACGATACGATCGTAGTATTTGACCGTGTGCGCGAAAACTTTCGTACCGTTCGTGAAGGTTCACCCGTTGAAATAACAAATTTAGCGCTGAATGACATGTTGTCACGTACGATTATGACCTCTCTAACCACCTTGTTGGTTTTGATTGCGTTGTTTTTCCTGGGCGGTGAAATTATTCACGGCTTTGCTACGGCGTTAATGGTCGGTGTGGTTGTGGGTACTTATTCTTCGGTGTATATCGCCAGTAGCGTTGCTTTGGTATTGGGAGTTTCTAAACAAGACTTAATGCCGGCAGTAAAAGCAGGGGTGAGTGCGGAAGAGCAAGAAGCAGAATTACAACGTGCGTTTTTAGAAGCTGAAGCCAAACGTAAAACCCAAGACTAATAAACAGCGATAACAGGATTTATACATAGCATGTCATTGATTTTAGAAAAAAATCGTCGTCGTACCTTTGCCATTATTTCGCATCCGGATGCGGGTAAAACCACCGTCACCGAAAAACTGTTGTTATACGGTGGCGCGATTCAGTTAGCCGGTGCAGTCAAAAGCCGTAAAACCGATCGCGGCGCGACCTCCGACTGGATGAAAATGGAACAAGAACGCGGTATCTCGGTGGCTTCATCGGTGATGCAGTTCCCATACAAAGACGTGATGATTAACCTGCTCGATACGCCCGGTCACGAAGACTTCTCCGAAGATACCTATCGGGTATTAACCGCGGTAGATTCGGCGTTAATGGTTATCGACGTGGCGAAAGGCGTAGAAGACCGCACCATTAAGTTGATGGAAGTGTGTCGTTTGCGTGATACACCGATTTTGACCTTTATTAATAAACTCGACCGCGAAGGTAAAGAGCCGATTGAGTTGTTGGATGAAGTGGAAGACGTATTAAAAATCCAATGCGCACCGATGACTTGGCCGATTGGTATGGGGAAACGTTTTAAAGGTATTTACCATATTTATAACGACACTGTGCGTTTGTTTGCGCAAGCGGATCGTCAACGTGCCGATGAAGGTGAGTTGATTCAAGGCTTGGACAACCCGCGTTTGGATGAGTTATTGGGCGGTCAAGCACAAGAGCTGCGTGATGAAATTGAACTGGTGCAAGGCGCGAGTCATCCGTTTGAGTTAGAAGCGTTTTTGTCCGGTAAATTGACCCCGGTGTTTTTCGGTTCAGCAGTGAATAACTTTGGTTTACAAGAGTTATTGGATGGTTTTGAACAATATGCGCCGCCACCGAAAGGGCGCGAAACCGAAACACGTTTTGTGGATGCCGCCGAAGAAAAACTCACCGGTTTTGTGTTTAAAATTCAAGCCAATATGGATCCGGCGCACCGAGACCGTGTGGCGTTTATGCGTATCGTGTCGGGCAAATACGAAGCGGGTAAAAAACTCAAACATGTACGTATCGGTAAAGAAGTGCGGGTATCCAAAGCGATTACGTTTTTAGCCAATAAACGTGAACACGCTGAAGAGGCTTATCCGGGCGATATTATCGGTTTGCATAACCACGGCACGATTAAAATCGGCGATACCTTTAGTGAGGGCGAAGAGCTGAAGTTTACCGGTATTCCTAACTTTGCACCGGAGCTGTTCCGCCGCGCAAGGTTAAAAGATCCGATGAAAATGAAAGCCTTGCAAAAAGGCCTCACACAGTTGTCGGAAGAGGGTGCAACTCAGTTATATCGCCCCATCAATAATAACGATTTGATTTTAGGCGCGGTCGGTATTCTGCAGTTTGAAGTGGTGGCGCAACGTTTGGCGGACGAATATAACGTTGCTTGTATGTTTGAGCCGGTAAACGTAGCAACTGCCCGCTGGATTGTGGGTGATAAAGCGGAAATTGATAAGTTTCTTGATAAGGTCACAGAAAACGTGGCGTACGATGCGGCCGATCAGTTGGTATATATCGCGCCAACCCGTGTGAATTTACAGCTTACTGAAGAGCGTTGGCCAAAACTCAAGTTTACCGCTACTCGCGAACACTAATGTTATCTACGTATTAAAAAACCACCAGGCCTGGTGGTTTTTTTTTAACAAATTGATTTACAATGTAATTTTATCGAACTTTATGGATGTTAGGGTTAACGTTCATTATTCACTGGATGGTGTGTCATGATTAAACGTCCGGCCTATTTGTTATTTTTCCTTCTGATGGCTGTTAGTTGGTCAAGCTGGGCCAACATCGGCAGTTTATTGTTGGTTTCCGGTGAGGTCAGTATTCAGCGTGCAAACCAAACTTTAACGGCGCAAACCGGCGCACATTTATTTGAACAGGATAAGGTGATTACCCGTTCAGGGCGAGCTCAATTACGCTTTAGCGACAATACGGTGATTACTTTGGGCTCGAATACCGAGTTTGGGGTTGAAGCGTTTTTAAATGAAGGTGCCAACCGTTCAAAAGCGCGTTTTAATGTGGCTAAAGGCACGTTTAAAGTGATTACCGGTCAGGTAGCAAAAATTGCCCCGGATAATTTCACATTACAAACTCGTACGGCGGCGATAGGTGTGCGCGGTACAATTTTTAGTGGACGAATTAGCGAAGATCAAGAATTTATTGCCACTTTACGGGGTCGTATTTTTGTGACCGAAAATTCAACCGGTATCAGTGTGGATGTCCCTGCCGGTCAGATTACTCAAGTTAAACCAGGTGAAGCGCCACAACCTCCAAGACCTTTGACCAGTGATGATCTTAATCAGTTAATGCCGGAGGATTCAGCAGGTAATGAAGGCGGCGATGAAAATCAGCCAGATGAACAGGCTGATAATGAAACCTTGCCACCGCCGGATTCGGGTGACGACAATTCTGAGTCAAACCCGCCAAATCAAACGTCACCTAATTTAGATCAAGTTTTGGAAACTACAGTCGCGGGGGATATTGAACAACTGTTGGCCAATGAAACCACATTAAGTGTTACCGGTTGGATTTTGCCCACCGCGATATCGGAATGCATGGAGTGTGTGACGGGGCAGGGATTGTATTATCAGGGTGATTTTGATGTCAGCAGTACACAGTTAGTAGGCAGTTTTGAAAATTATATTGGCTGGGGTAATTGGCAATATGAAGATGGCTCTAGTGGTATTTGGGTAGGTGGTACGGAAGCGATAGCTGCCGCTGGTTATGTTCAAAACTTGATGTCAGGACAAACACCACCAACTTACACCTATAGCGGTCAGGTTATGGGAACTGTGTTTGATTCTACAAATAATAGTTACGAGATTAACTCCAGTACCAGCAGTGTTGTGTTAGTTTTTAATTTTAATAATCCAGAGGAGCCTATAACCGGCAATATCAACTTTAACGCTGGAGCGGGTGGTGCTTGGAATGTGAACGTGAATTCCGGTTGGATTGGCTCAGGCGAACTAGCGGGGCAGTTTGATGTTGGATTAGATAGTCCAGTGCTTGATCAAGCTGGTTATCCAATACAGTCCGGTTATGCTTATGGCCAATTTTATGGTCCGCAAGCGCAGTCGGTTGGTGGTGTGTTTGATTTATACAGTTATGATCAAACATTCGGCGCAACCGGGGTGTTTAAAGCGACCCGTTAATTTATCCCTGACTTTAGACCTATTGAACTAAGGTGTGTTTGGATTGGTCGTTTTAGGTTTTTTGCTGTTTTTGTGCGGGGTAAATAACTTAATTTCTTTAATGTTATTAAGTCATTATTGCTACAATAGGCGTTTTAATGCGACCAACGTTAGGATGGTGTGTGATGTTTAAACATTCGGGTTATGTATTTGTATTACTGATGTTTTTTTCATTACCCGGTGTGGCGTCGGTTGGTTCGTTATTATTGGTGATGGGCGAAGTGACGATT
>DIJW01000188.1 GCA_002421475.1 Thiomicrospira sp. UBA5634
AAGTTCCGGGTATCAATATTAAAGGTGAAGAAGAAACGGCTGTTGTGGTCAATATCGGTATGCGCGGCTTACCTGCTGATTCATCAAAAACCTTAATTTTGGAAGATGGCGTGCCGGTCGCGCCCAGTTTATTCTTAGGGAATGGGCGTTATTACAATCCGCGTATTCAACGTATGGAAGGGATTGAAGTATTAAAAGGTGCCGCATCGTTACGTTACGGTCCGTCAACGATTGGCGGGGTGATTAACTATCAAACCAAAACACCGGAAGATGGCGTGAGTGTGTCCGGACGCGTCGGATCGTTTGGGTTACGTGAAGGCACGGTTGAGTTGGGTGGCAGTAATCCAAGTGGTGATGCGTTCTTTGGTGTGGTTTATACCAAAGCAGAAAGTGACGGTTTCCAAAACAAAGGTTACAAAATGGATGACCTGATGGTCAAAGCCGGTATGGCCATCGGTAACGATCAAATGATCGGTGTTAAGTTTAGTCATACTGAAAATGAAGCCAACATTTCTTATCGCGGTTTGTTTATTGATGATTATGAAGCCCGGAAAACCTATAATCCGGCACCGGATGACTGGTTTTTACAAGAACGTAACGCGTTTGATATTAATCATGAATGGGATATCAGCAGCGATATGAAACTTAATACCCTTGTGTATTGGAGTCAGGTATCGCGTGATTATTGGCGTTTTGGGGTAACAAATAACAATGCGGATTCACCTGAAACCGGTCGCTGGATTTATACCGACACTGTCACCGGCAATAACCGGGCATTTGAACGCCAAGGCGTGGATTCTCGTTTAACATTTAATCATGGCTTATTTGGTATTCAAAACGAAGCTGAAATTGGCGTACGTTTCATGACCGAGGAAATGGATAATCAAACCGTTACGGCAACACGTGATAATCCTCGGTCAGGCACAACAGCGGGCAGTCATTCAACAGAGCAGGCAACCAGTGTCGCTTTGTTTGCGCAAAACCGTTTTGTGGTCACTGACAAATTAGCAGTAACGCCGGGCTTACGTGTTGAGCAATACGAACAAACACGAGTCAATGAAAAAGATCGTACAAACTCGGCTAAAACGTCAAATACCGAGGTTATGCCGGGTGTCGGCGCAACCTATCAACTCACACCGATGGCACAGGTTTATGGTGGTGTTTATCAAGCGTTTTCGCCTGCACAAAGCGGTGATGCGTTAGCCGCAGTTGGCGGTGTTTATGTTGACCAACAGTTGGAAGCAGAACGTTCGGTAAATATTGAAATTGGGGTACGCGGCGCTAATGCACGTTTTCATTACGAAGCCACCGCTTTCCAAATGGATTTCGACAATCAGATTGTTGCCGGTAACTCTGATCCAACCTTGTCTAAACAAAATGCCGGTAAAACGCTACATCAAGGTGTTGAACTGGCCGCCGGTTATCAATTGGGTGGCGGTTTCAGCATTGACGGTAATCTAACCTATATTCCAGTTTCTGAATATCGTTCAGGAACTGATAAAGGCAATCGCATTGTGTATTCACCGGAAATGTTAGCCAATCTTGCATTAGGTTACATTGCCGGAGGCTTGAAAACCGAGTTGAGCGCGCATCATAGCAGTGAACAGTTTGGTTCAAGCGATAATCGCACAGAAATCAGTGGCAACAGTGGTGGAATCGGCGGTATTTGGGGTGGTAAGTTAGATGCGTATACAACGATAGACTTTAATGCTCACTACACAATGAACAAACAGTTAAGTGTATTCGGTGCGGTTAAAAACCTGACGGATGAACGTTATATCGCCGGTTTACGCCAAGGTATTTATGCCGGCCCTTCTCGCGCAATTGAGTTAGGTGCGAAATATAAGTTTTAATCCTCGTTATCCTCTTAGTCGACTTTATCTGTAATTTACCGAGCCTTGTGCTCGGTTTTTTAGTTTTAATCAGCCGTTAAACTGGTACACTTGTAAAGGTTTTGTATAATGCCTGTAAACTGGATTGGGGTAGTGATGTTAAGACTATTATTTGTTGGATTATGGTTGGCACCAGGCCTGCTATTAGCCAGTGGCCGGCCGAGTTTTAAACCTAAAGTTGAAATTGAGCATCGGTTTTTGGCGCCAACCGGTTTACAGCATACCGGTGGGGAGTTTGGTTTTCAGGCGGACAAAATCAGTGTGTCAAATCCGTTGGCGAATTTGTCGTATGAACGTTGGTTATTAAACTGGCGTGATGTGGATCAGCTGGAATTTGGTGATCAACTTAATCAGCCGGTTAAACAAATGCAGACTGTGGCGTTCGCTGCAAAATACATGCAGCGTTTGAGTGAACATACGTTATGGCTAAACATGCTCGGGTTTAGCTGGACTTATGAAAAACAAACTACTGACGCGATGAGTGTCAATGCGATGAGTATGTGGATTAAACAACTGCAAGACGGTTGGGCAATCGTGTATGGCGGCATGCTCAGTTATCACCCGGTGCAATCACGTGTTTTGCCGGTAGCGGGTTTTAGTTACCGTATGCATTCGCCATCGGGTTGGAGTGGCACACTCGGTTATCCACGTTCTTATATTGCTTATGGCATCAGTCCTCAATGGCAGATAAGCAGTGGTGTGGTGTACAACACCGTATTGGCAAAGTTGGCGCGCGATAGTGTGATTGAGGTCGATGGTTATGGCGAAGTGAAAGCCTGGCAAACCGATGTGGCGTTGAAGTATCAACCGGCGGATCATTGGAATATACAAACCAGTTTGCGTTATTCACCACTGTATGAGTTCAGCACTTACAATGCCGACGGCAAACGTACCGATACCTTTGTGATGCAACCGACTTGGGGAGCGGCACTGAGTTTAAGTTACCAGTTTTAATATCTGGTTAATTGAGCATAAAATAAATCGTCAGCACCAGGCCTGAAAAATAGATCAATAACGTCAGCTGCAACATTCTTTTATTGGCTTGTCGGCTGATAAGGCCGCTAAAGCGCGACAGCTGGCGTAACCAACGAAAGCCAATCCACAAAGCAGCCAATGCCAATGCCGTTAACAAAATGCCTGTTATTAAGGTGGTTAACATATTACTTTCCCCTCAAAAAAGCCGATTGTACGTCAATTATCCGTGTTTTGAATGATAGAATTATGACCATATTTTTGCACCACCAGGCCTGGTGGGTGAACGACACAGCTTAGGAGGCGGTAATGAGTGTATTAGATTCGGTTGCAGACAGTCCATTAGGTAAACATTCGGGATATTGCCAAGACTATAACCCGGATTTGTTATTTCCGATTGCGCGCCAGCTTAAACGTGACGAACTTGGCATTAAAGCGCCGCTGCCGTTTCACGGTGCCGATGTGTGGACGGCATATGAGCTGTCTTGGCTAAATCCAAAAGGCAAACCGATGGTGGCAATTGGCGAGTTTTCTTTTCCAGCTGACACGCCGAATATCATTGAATCAAAATCGTTAAAGTTGTATCTCAACTCCTTTAACGGCACAAAATTTAATACCCAAGTAGATGTTAAATACCGTATTGAGCAGGACTTGTCGAAAGCGGCCGGCGGCAAGGTGAAAGTGATAATTCATGCGTTGGATGAGTCCTACAAAATTATTACCGACATTGAAAACGGGATTTATTTGGACGATCAGGATATTGAAGTCACCGATTACCAAGTCAACCCGGCGTTATTACATACCGGTGATCAACAAGTTGAAGAAACCCTGTACAGCCATTTGCTGAAGTCGAATTGTTTAGTGACCGGTCAGCCGGATTGGGCAACGCTGGTGATTCGATATCGCGGTAAACGCATCGATCGTGCCGGGTTGTTGCGTTATATTGTATCGTTCCGTAACCATAATGAATTTCACGAACAGTGCGTTGAACGCATTTTTAGCGACATTGAAAAACATTGTCAGCCGGATGTATTAACTGTGTATGCGCGTTATGTGCGTCGCGGTGGGTTAGACATTAACCCGTTCCGCTCTAACTTCCAATCGCATGTCGATATGCCGCGTTTTGTGCGCCAGTGAATAGTAGAGGTTTTTTGTGAATCAAAATGAGAAGGCTCTAGAGTTGCTAGAGGTTATTAAAGTTCTTGAATCAGATATGAAGTTTGCAGTCCAAAACTTTAACGATTCAACGGATTCAAACTTTGATTTTTGGGCTCGTACTTATGTCAAAACTCTAGGCTCCTGGATTGAAGGAAACCTTTGGGTATATAAATATATTTTGGTTAATTCCAATATTCCAAAAGCACTAGGATTTAGCATTGAAGAGCAGTTATATCTACAAGAGGCAAGCTGGAAGGTAGATAACCGTTCTGAAATAAAAGTTGAAGATAAAAAGATTGGGGTAAAGCAAAACATAAAGGCATTTATGAAGTTGATGTCCAAACACTCGTCTAGTAGTTTTGAAGATTTATCTGGAAATGGTTGGAAGGGGCTGGAGCAGTTTTTTGACATAAGAGATCGTCTTATGCACCCTAAAAGTCTGAATGGTTTAAATGTTAACAAGAATCAAATTCATGCGATAGAAAAAGGTCGTATCTGGCTTCGTAGCAATTTTAACGCAGTTCAAGAAGTTATAAAAACAGCCTCATACAAAGTATGAATAACGACCTGCCTATTTCCCCCTTATTACCGCAGATTGTTTCCACTTTGGCGCAAGCACCAGGCCTGGTGCTGCAAGCCGAACCGGGGGCGGGAAAATCCACTGCGGTGCCATTGGCGTTATTACAAGCCGATTGGTTGGCGGGCAAAAAAATTCTGATGCTTGAACCACGTCGATTGGCAGTGCGTTCGATTGCACATTATTTGGCGGCTCAATTGGGTGAAAAAGTCGGCCAAACGGTTGGTTATCAAATTCGTAATGAACGTAAAACATCGGCTTTAACTCGGCTGGAGATTGTCACCGAAGGCATTTTAACGCGTCGTTTACAATCTGATCCTGCGTTATCCGATGTGGCGTTGGTGATTTTCGACGAATTTCACGAACGTTCCATTCATGCTGATTTAGCCCTGACGTTGTGTTTAGAAGTTCAATCCGCGCTGCGTGAAGATCTAAAACTGCTGGTGATGTCGGCAACGATTGATAGTGCCGCGCTAAGTGCCTTTTTAAATAACGCACCGGTATTAACGTCACAAGGTCGCAGTTATGCGGTTGAAACACACTACTTACCTCAACCATTAAATTCAACTCATCCGAATGATTGGCTGCCCTTGTTAAAACAACTGATTTATCAAGCAATACAAACCACTGCCAAAGATGTGTTGGTGTTTTTGCCGGGTCAGGCTGAAATCAAACGGGTACAAACGTTATTGCAGGAAAGCTTGTTGCAAAATGCGCAACAACCAGGCCTGGTGGTGTGTGCGTTATATGGACAACTCGCGCCGGAACAGCAAGAAATTGCCTTAGTACCGGATCCACTTGGGCGGCGCAAAATTGTGTTGGCGACCAATATTGCCGAAACCAGTTTAACCATTGAAGGGATTGGCGCGGTGGTCGATTCAGGCTGGGCGCGTAAAGCGGTTTATGATGTTTCCAGCGGTATGACACGTTTGGTGACGCAACGGATTTCACAAGCCGCCGCTGAGCAACGTAAAGGTCGCGCCGGACGCCTGATGGCCGGTGTGTGTTATCGGTTGTGGAGTGAATCCCAGCAACAACAGATGGCGGCATTTGAGGTTGAAGAAATCAGCCAAACCGATTTGTCGGATTTGTGTTTGGAGTTGGCGTTATGGGG
>DIJW01000203.1 GCA_002421475.1 Thiomicrospira sp. UBA5634
GTTCACTATGCTGATGGTTCGGTGAGTGTTGAAGATAATGGGCGTGGTATGCCGGTTGATATTCACCCTGAAGAAGGGGTGCCTGGTGTCGAGGTTATTTTGACGCGTTTGCATGCCGGAGGCAAATTCTCTAACAAAGCTTATCAATTTTCCGGTGGTTTACACGGTGTAGGTGTGTCAGTGGTGAATGCACTTTCCAAGCGTGTTGAAGTCCAAATTAAACGGAATGGCGAGCAATATGCAATTGCATTTGAAAATGGCCAGTTAGTTGAAAAATTGAGTGTTATCGGTAAGGTGGGTAAAAAAAATACCGGTACTTGGTTACGTTTTTGGCCGGATGCATCATTTTTTGACACATCTAAATATGCGTTAGGGCGTTTAAAGCATTTGTTACGTGCTAAGGCGGTACTTTGTCCGGGTTTAACTGTTAATTTCCATGATGAGGCCAGTGGCGAACAAGCCAGCTGGTTTTACGAGGACGGCTTACGTGACTATTTAAATCAAGCATTGGATGGTTTGGACAGATTACCGATTGAAGGATTTGTTGGCACTCAATCAGCGGAAAATGAAGCCGTTTCATGGGCGCTGGCTTGGTTAACGGAGCCGCATGAGGCATTAAATGAAAGTTATGTGAATCTCATTCCGACTCCACAAGGTGGTACGCATGTAAATGGGTTGCGCCAAGGCGCAACAGATGCTGTTCGGGAGTTTTGTGAGTTTCGTAATTTAATCCCGCGTGGGGTGAAATTATCGCCGGATGATGTGTGGCAAAACGTGGCGTTTGTGTTATCGGCAAAAGTGCGCGAACCGCAATTTGCCGGACAAACTAAGGAGCGTTTGTCATCGCGCGAATGTGTACCTTTTATTTCCGGTGTCGTGAAAGACGCTTTGAGCTTGTGGTTAAACCAGCATACTGAAGTGGCAGAAAAAATAGCAGAACTTGCAATTAATAACGCCCAAACACGCAGCAAAAAAGCGCGTCAAGTATCACGTAAAAAAATTACCTCGGGTCCTGCGTTACCAGGGAAGTTGGCGGATTGTACTGAAACAGACTTGGGGTTAACGGAGTTGTTTTTGGTTGAGGGGGATTCAGCCGGGGGCTCGGCTAAACAGGCGCGAGATAAACGTTATCAAGCGATTATGCCGTTACGCGGTAAAATTCTAAACACCTGGGAAGTCGATTCAGGGCAAATTTTAGCTTCACAAGAAGTGCACGACATTAGTGTTGCGATCGGTGTCGATCCGGCATCTGAAGATTTAAGTGGTTTACGATATGGTAAGGTTTGTATCTTAGCGGATGCAGATTCAGATGGCGCCCATATCGCGACGCTTATTTGTGCATTATTTGTGCGTCATTTTCCGAAATTGGTTGAGCATGGCCATGTCTATGTCGCGATGCCTCCGCTGTATCGAATTGACGTTGGCAAAAACGTATTTTACGCCCTTGATGAAGCAGAGCGTCAGGGTGTATTGGATCGGATCGAGGCGGAAAAGTTGCCAGGTAAAATTCAAGTAACACGCTTCAAAGGGTTGGGTGAAATGAATCCGATTCAGCTAAGAGAAACTACAATGGCGCGAGAAACTCGACGTTTGGTACAGTTGATGCTTGAGCCAGAGCACGCTTACTCCATGATGGATATGATGTTGGCGAAAAAACGTGCCTCAGACCGTAAGGCGTGGCTTGAAGAGAAGGGCGATCTAGCTGAGGTAGTTTAGTGTATTTAATTCGCAATATATTGTTATTAACCCTAGCATTAAGTTCAATCGGATGTACTCAGTTAAATGGGCTGTCTGTTAAATCTGAGATGGAAATGGGCGAAGCTGAAGGCGCAACTTTTATCGCGTCAAAGCCGATTAATCTCGATCCTGAATTAATGTATGAGTTAATGCTCGGTGAGCTCTTGTTGCAACGTGGTCAAGTATTGGCTGCGTATGATGTGTTTTATCAACTCGCTGAGCAAACGCGTGAGCCTGAGCTGGTTGAACGCGTATTTCATATTGCGATGAATTCATTTTCAGTAGAGCGTATTCAGCAGAGTGCTGAGTTATGGAGAAGTGTTTCCCCTCAAGAGGCAACACCTTGGCGTGTTGGCTATTTAATGGCACTACGTAACGGTGATTTGAGTGTCGCATTAAACTTATGGGAAAACTATCGTCAGCGTTCAGAGGTAAGTTTGGCCGAAGATTTAAAAAGTGCTGCGGCTCAAGCCGTTCAATCAACGCAAGTTGAAATTGGCTTAGCTTTTTTTGAACGATTGCAAACCTTATATCCGCAAGAGTGGGCGGCGGGTTATGCTTATGGCTATATCGCCGACCAGTATGGTCAGGCTGAGTTAGCTATCGAAATACTTGAAGCATTAATTAATCGTTTAGCCTCGCCATCAGAAGTTTATTTTGCGCTCGCTAATTTGTATATAGAGAATGATTTAGCACAGCGTGGTTTGGATCAGTTAGCTGATTATGTACTGAAGAACCCACATGACTGGTCAATGCAGGAACGATATGCTCGCTTAGAAGTGAAAGCGCAGCGTTATGAGCAAGCTCAAGCGCGTTATTTACGTATTGTTAAAGCGAATCCGCAAGCTTACACCTCAAAATTATCACTGGCATTGCTACTGCTTGAGGCTGGTGATGTTAAAAAGGCTGGTGCGCATTTGGAAGCGCTGGTTCAGGTAGAGGGTTATCAGGATGTCGGCCATTATTATTTGGGGGTGATAGCCCAAAATCAAGGTCAAACTAAGCTTGCTTTAACTCATTTAGAGCAAGTGATGCACCCGAATTACCATATTGATGCAAAACTATTGATCGCGCAAATTCGATTTGCAGAACAAGGTATTGATGCCGCCGTAAATTATCTTGATCAGATTGAAACGGTTGATGATGAAGCTCGCGTTAAGGTATTGCGAGCGAAAGGTATTTTTTTCAGTCAAGCCGGTCAATTAGAATCTGCGGCAGAAAGTTATCGCCAAGCAATTTCATTAAGTGAAGACCCGCTTACTTTGCGCTATTCATTGGCGATGGTGTTGTATGAAATGCGGGCGTTTGTTGAATATGAAGCATTATTAGAAGCGATATTGCACGACTATCCTGATGAAACAGAAGCGCTAAATGCTTTAGGGTATTTCTACGCAGAGCAAAAGCGTAACTTGGATAAAGCGCAGCGTTTACTTGATCGTGCAATGGAACTTACACCAAATCGTTATCACATTTTGGATAGCCGAGGCTGGCTAGCTTATCAACAGGGTAAATATGTTGAAGCGGAGTCTTACCTAGAACAGGCCTGGTCGTTACAGATAGATGATGAAATTTTGATCCATTTAATAAAAACGAAATGGGCGTTACAAAAACAAGATGAAGCAAAACGTTTGTGGCGTGATTATCACGCACGTTTTCCAAATAACGAGCGTTTACAGCAGTTGATGCAAACGTTACAGCGTTAACACTTTGATTTAAAAGGCGAGCCGTATCTGCGGCGGTTTTTGATAAGGGAGATAGGGATGCGTTGTCATAAAATATTTCATAAAAGCACAACTTTTTGCTTGATCTTTTGTGGAATCAATGGATAATACGCACCTGTCTAACGACAGAGACTTTTGGGCCGTAGCCAAGCGGTAAGGCAGCGGGTTTTGATCCCGTCATGCGAAGGTTCGAATCCTTCCGGCCCAGCCATCTCTTCCTTATTCCCCAAATTCAGTTTATCCTCGACAGGAGTCGCCTTTAATGGCTAACAAAAGTGTCATGATATTTGCGGGAAATGCAAATGTCACTCTTGCAGAGAACATCTCCCTCTATCTAAACCAACCACTTGGTAAAGCAAATGTAGGCCGTTTTAGCGATGGCGAAATCATGGTCGAAATTACCGAATCCGTTCGTGGTAAAGATGTCTATGTTCTTCAGCCTACCTGTACGCCTGAGCCAGCGGTTAATTTGATGGAAATGCTGGTGATGATCGATGCCCTTAAACGCGCTTCGGCAAAACGTATTACGGCGGTAGTGCCTTATTATGGTTTTGCTCGTCAAGATCGTCGTCCTCACTCAGCTCGTGTTCCGATCACTGCGCGTTTAGCGGCAGATATGATTACCGTTGCCGGTGCGGATCGTATGATTACGGTGGATTTGCACTCAGATCAAATTCAGGGCTTTTTTGATATTCCTGTCGACAATATCTATGCTTCCCCGGTATTGGTGGAAGACATGCTTGAAACACATGATTTATCTAACGTAACCGTGGTTTCACCGGATGTTGGTGGTGTGGTTCGTGCGCGTGCTGTAGCAAAAGCACTCAATGCCGATTTGGCTATTATCGACAAACGTCGCCCTAAGGCTAACGTATCGCAAGTCATGAATGTTATCGGCGATGTGTCGGGGCGTGATTGTATTGTGGTTGATGACATGGTCGATACCGCCGGTACTTTGTGTAAAGCGGCGGCGGCGTTGATGGAAAATGGCGCGAAAAGCGTCACTGCCTATGCAACTCATGCGGTGTTGTCCGGGCCTGCGGTAGAAAACATTCGTAAATCGGTGCTGAAAGAGTTGGTTGTCACCGACACTATTCCGCAGTCGGTAGAAGCCATGGCTTGCGACAAAATTCGTCAGGTAAGTATTGCCGGAATGTTGGGCGAGACGATTCGCCGCGTTAATAATGAAGAGTCTGTTACGGCATTAATGCCGGCGATTTAAAACGCCATGCTGTGAAATCTAAAAGCCCGTACCACCAGGCCTGGTGGTACGGGCTTTTTATTTTTTGTTTTCATTGGAATTTTACAGTGGAATCAGTATAATGCTCGCTTTCCTCTGCCTGGTCGCGGACGGGGGGTAATTGAATAGGGATAAGGTTTATCCCGCTAATGGAGAAGTCAAATGAGTCAAGTATGGACAGCAGAAGTTCGTTCGACTGAGGGGAAAGGTGCGAGCCGCCGCCTTCGTCATACGGGCAAAGTACCGGCAATTATTTACGGTGCTGATAAAGATGCCGTGTCAGTTACTTTTGAAGGTAATTTCGTGAAGAAAGCCTTGGAAGATATGGATGTATATAACTCTGTATTAACAATCGAAGTAACCGGCGGCAAAAAAGAAAACGTTATTATCAAAGACTTGCAGCGTCACCCAGCACGTTCTGATGTAATGCATATCGATATGCAGCGCGTTACTGATAAAACTCGTATCACTAAGCGCATTCCGCTTACTTTCACCGGTTCAGCTGTTGCTCCTGGTGTTAAGTTGGGTGGCATGATGACATTCTTCCAGAAAACGGTAGAAGTGCGTTGTGCGGCAAAAGTGTTGCCAAAAGTGATCGAAATTGACGTATCTAAAATGGAAGCAGGCGACAGCATGCGTTTATCTGACTTGCCAATGCCTAAAGGCGTTGAAGTTGTTGCGTTGTTGCACGGTAGCTCAGACTATGACCAAGCCGTTGTGGCGATTGGTAAAGTTAGACGTTAATCGTCGCGTTTAAATTTTAAACGTTACATCTAGGAACCAGCGTTATGTCATCTGTTCAACTCATTGTCGGCCTTGGAAACCCAGGCGAACAATATGACCAGACCCGACATAACGCTGGTTTTTGGTTTGTGGAGGAAGTGGCACGCCAGCAAGGCGCGGTATTTCGTCCAGAAAGCAAATTCTTTGGTGAAGTAGCTAAAATCGAAATAGCCGGACAGCAGGCCTGGTTGTTAAAACCTATGACCTTTATGAATCGCTCCGGTCAATCAATTCAAGCCATGGCAAAGTTTTATCGCTTAACGCCTGAGCAAGTTCTGTTGGCGNNTGATGAGTTAGATTTACCGGTTGGGGTCGCCAAACTTAAAACCGGCGGCGGCCATGGCGGCCACAATGGCTTGCGCGATACCATCGCCGCCTTAGCCACGCCTAATTTTCAGCGGTTACGTATCGGCATTGATCATCCCGGTGATCGAAATTTAGTCGTCAATTATGTTCTCAAATCGCCGTCTAAAATTGAGCGCGAAAAAATTGATGATGCCATCTATGAGGCAACACGTGTGTTGCCTGACATTTTGAGCGGTGATTTTGCTAAAGCAATGAATCAACTACACAGCCGCGGTTAAAGAATTATTTAAGGAGTGTTCAATGGGAATTAAATGTGGAATTGTTGGCTTACCAAACGTGGGTAAATCTACCTTGTTTAACGCCTTAACGAATGCAGGGATTGATGCCGCTAACTACCCATTCTGTACTATTGAACCGAATGTCGGCATCGTACCTGTGCCAGATTTTCGCCAAGATAATTTAGCTGAAATCGTCAAACCTGAGCGTGTATTATCGGCGACTATGGAGTTTGTTGATATTGCAGGCCTGGTGGAAGGCGCGTCTAAAGGCGAGGGTTTAGGTAATAAGTTCCTTGCTACTATTCGTGAAACTGACGCGATTACCCAAGTAGTGCGTTGTTTTGAAAACGACGATATTGTGCATGTTGCCGGTAAAGTTGATCCGTTGGCTGATATTGAAATTATCAACACAGAATTGGTTTTGGCGGATATGGAATCAATCGACAAAGCGATCCTCAAAGTACAACGTGTGGCGAAAAGCGGTAATAAAGAAGCGGTGGCACGTTTAGCGGTACTAGAAAAAGTCGCAGCCGGCATAGCGGATGGCAAATTAATTCGTAATCTTGATTTGTCAAAAGAAGAGCATGCAGAATTGTATGATTTGCACTTGCTGACCATCAAACCGATGATGTATATCGCTAACGTCAATGAAGACGGTTTTGAAAACAATCCTTATCTGGATTCGGTTAGAAAACTCGCGCAAGAACAAGGCGCGGTTGTTGTGCCGGTATGTGCCGCAATTGAATCCGAAATCGCCGAACTGGATGATGCCGATAAAATGGACTTCCTTGAAGGCATGGGATTGGATGAACCAGGCTTAAACCGCGTAATTCGCGCCGGTTACGGCCTATTAGGTTTACAAACCTACTTTACCGCCGGAGTGAAAGAAGTCCGTGCATGGACAGTTAAAGTCGGTGCAACCGCACCACAAGCCGCCGGTGTGATTCATACTGATTTCGAAAAAGGCTTTATCCGCGCAGAAGTGATTGCATACGAAGACTTTATTCAATACAAAGGTGAGCAAGGCGCAAAAGAAGCCGGCAAGCTACGATTGGAAGGTAAAGAATATATTGTGCAAGACGGCGATGTCATGCATTTCCGGTTTAACGTGTAAAGTTTACGACCACCAGGCCTGGTGGTCGT
>DIJW01000139.1 GCA_002421475.1 Thiomicrospira sp. UBA5634
CCGTGATTGCGCAACAACTTAAACACAATGCGGTTTTATTAAAAACCACCAAAGCCGATATACACCAAAGTGATAGCCTGCAATTTCTTGCCAAACCGGCACCCCAGCCTTTTGATGTGGTGTTTGTTGATCCCCCGTTTCAACAGGGGTTAATGCAGCCGACGCTGGATGCGTTATTCAGTCATGGCTGGATTCATGACCAGGCCTGGTTATACTTGGAACAGGAAAAACACCTTGATTGGCCGACCCTGCCGGAAGGTTGGGTGATGCATCGAGAAAAAACGACGTCTCAAGTGCGGTTGAGTTTATGGCACAAGCACACGTTAGATTAATCGTAATCTGATTTAACTCACGGTATGATAAACACCAATTTCAACGCGTGTTTTTACGCCCGATTTGTGAGCCCTTTTTTATGAGCATAACGGCAGTTTATCCCGGAACCTTCGACCCGATTACCTGTGGACATAGTGATTTAATTAAACGGGCGGCTCAGTTTTATGATCGACTGATTATTGCCGTGGCGAATAATCGCAACAAAACCCCTTTATTTAGTATGGATGAACGCATTGCGTTAGCCAAAGCAGCGACCGCTGAATGGTCAAATGTTGAAGTGGTTGGTTTTGATTGTTTGTTAGTGGATTTTGTAGATCAAGTTGATGGCCAAGTAATTTTGCGGGGACTACGCGCCGTCTCCGATTTTGAATATGAGTTTCAACTCGCATCAATGAACCGCAAATTAGCACCGCATATTGAAACTATGTTTATGACGCCTGCCGAACAATTCAGTTATATCTCATCAAGTTTAGTGCGTGAAATTGCCGCTTTAAACGGCGACATTAGTGAGTTTGTCCACCCTCAAGTGGCACAAGCCATTCAACAAAAGTTTCAATCGCGTTAACCAGAAGTTGAAACCACCAGGCCTGGTGGTTTCAACTTCTGGTTAACAGGGTCAAATCCAGCGTATTCCGCTTAAGCGTTTAATGCCCGATAAAATCAGCGTTGGTAATGCGGACAATCCAATCACCATCAATAGATGTGTCACTTCAATGCTGGTAGTACCTAACACCAGTTGACCCCACGGCCAATAAACCATGGTGATGGATAAAGCGCCCGAACCGGCCACAGCCCACAATAACGGCACGTTGCTAAACGGATTACGTTGGTAAAGTGTGCTGAAAGTCCGCGCATCGAAAATATGGAATAGCTGGCCAAAAATCAGGGTCATAAACGCTAAGGTTTGCGCATATTGCAAACTCATGTCTTCGTGATCAATGGCAAATTTAAACACCGCATAGGTTAACGCGCCCATCACAATACCGCGAATTATGATGCGGGTGCTTAAATGATCAGAAAAAAAGCTTTCGTTGCCCGGGCGCGGTTTACGTTTCATGACATCATGCTCAGCGCCATCAACCCCCAAAGCAAGTGCCGGAATACCATCACTGACCAGGTTGATCCATAAAATCATTAAGGGTGCGAGTGTCAGCATCACAATGGCATTGCCGTTGTCATCAACACTCGCTGAAATCAGCATAAAAGCAAATAATAATGCCGAGACTTCGCTGACGTTTGCGGTGAGGCCTTGGCGAATAAATTTACGAATATTGTCATAAATTCGCCGGCCTTCGCGCACAGCCGTTACGATGGTGGCGAAGTTATCATCCAGCAAAATTAAGTCGGCCGACTCTTTAGCCACACCCGTGCCCGATAAACCCATTGCCACACCTATGTCAGCTGTCCGTAAAGCCGGTGCATCATTGACGCCGTCGCCGGTCATCGCGACCACTTCACCATGCGCTTGTAACGCTCGCACGATACGCAACTTGTGTTCCGGTGTAACCCGTGCAAATACTCGTACATCTTTAACGCGGTTAAATAATTGTTCATCCGAGGTTTCGTTAAGCTCCGCACCGGTCATGGTTGGGCTGTCTGCGTGATGAATAATGCCCATTTCGAGTGCAATTGCCTTAGCGGTTTCAACATGGTCGCCGGTAATCATGACCACTCGAATACCGGCATTGTGGCATTCTTTTACCGCCAACGTCGCTTCCGGACGCGGCGGGTCGATAATGCCATAAATGCCGAGCAGAGTTAGTTCGGTTTCCAGCGCGGTGTCTGGGTTTTCTAAGTCTTTATCATCCAGTTTGCGATACGATACCGCTAAAGTGCGCAGGGCTTGCTGAGCAAATTTTTCTACCACGGCATGAGTGGGTCGTTGATGTTGGTCAAAGCTGAGTAGTGTGTTGTTGGATTGCAGATGTTCGCAACGGTGCATCACCATATCTGGGGCACCTTTTACATACAACCAGGCCTGGTTGTTATGATCGCGCACAATCACGCTCATCATTTTTCGGCTGGAGTCGAACGGGAAACTCAGTAGAATTTCGTTATTTTGTAACAGGGTTTGTTTGTCAATATTGGCTTTGTGCGCGGCGACAATAATCGCGCCTTCGGTTGGTAAACCGTGAATCGAGAATTGATTGTTCTTTTCTACCAAACGCGTTTCGCTACATAACACCGACATTTCGAAAAGTTTTAGCAGGTTATTGTCCTCTGCAGCAGTAACCAATTGCTGTTGACTGTCGTAAAACTGACCTTTAGGTTCATAACCTGTGCCATCGACATGATAGTGATTACCCGCTACCCAGATTTGTTTAACCTGCATTTTATTTTGGGTTAGGGTGCCGGTTTTATCCGAGCAAATCACCGACGTTGACCCCAGCGTTTCGACGGATGTCAGGTGCTTGGCCAGCGCATTAGACCGCATCATTTGATACGCGCCCATGGTGAGTACAATTGTAACGACGGTTGGTAGGCCTTCAGGAATCGCCGCCACCGCTAGCGAAATGCCGGTACTGCTCATGTCTAGAACCGACATGCCTTGGAAAAAACCCATCGCCAAAATCAGTGCGACAATAATCAACGCCGCCCAGATAAGAATGTGCGACATGGCTTTGATGCGTAATTGCAGTGGCGTAAGGCGTTGTTCAGTTGATTGCATTAACTCGGCAATACGGCCGACTTCGGTTTGCATGCCAGTGGCAGTAACCAGCGCGGTACCGTAACCATGTGTGACGGCGGTGCTCATAAACGCCATATTGGTTTGATCGCCCAGAATTAAGTTGGCATCGTCTAACGCATCGGTATGTTTGCGCACCGGATCAGATTCACCGGTTAACGCCGACTCATCGACCTGTAACTGCACACTTTCCACAAAACGCGCATCAGCGGGGGTAATCGTGCCGGTTTCCAGTTTAATCAAATCGCCCGGCACCAGTTCGCTGGCCGGTAGGTTTTGCCACTCGCCATCGCGTTTGACCCAGCATTTCGGCGCGGCCATATCGCGTAATGCATCC
>DIJW01000228.1 GCA_002421475.1 Thiomicrospira sp. UBA5634
AATCAGTTGTGATGCGATTAAACGCGCGCAACAAGAGTTGGCGCCGGTCGTGGTATTGATGGAAGATATTAGTCGCATGAGTGAGCAAATGTTTAATGCGGCCGAATCTCAAGCGAGTTTAGCGCATGAGGTCAATGAACATATTAATCAGATTCATGCGGTAAGTGAGTTAACCGCTCAAGAGGCCTTAAATACTGAAAAAGCCGGTAATCAAATGCAGGCATTGGCAGACAGGTTAGAACGACTTGTTCACCAATTTAAAATTTAATCATTCCTATCTAAATGTATGGCATAAGCAAGTTTTGAGCGCATGAGTCAGGCTATAAATACAAAAATTTTGGTCGTTGAGGATCAAAAAGCGATGGCTATGCTGCTTAAAACAACAATTGAAACTCGGTTTAATGTCGAGGTTTTGGTTGCGCATAGTTTGGCGCAAGCACAGGCGGCATTGGAAGCCCACGAAGGGCAGATTGAAATTGCACTCACAGACTTAAATCTGCCCGATGCGCCAAATGGTGAATCAGTAACCTTGTTACGCCAGTCAGGCATTACCACCGTGGTACTCACTGCAAGTTATGATGAAAAATTACGTGTGCGGATGTATCAAGAGCATGTTGCCGACTTTGTATTAAAAGAAGGCGCGGCAGCAATTGAATATGTAATACGTTTGTTAACTTTGTTATTAACAAATAGCCAGCGTGAAATTTGGGTTGGGAATGTATCTGATCGAATGGCACGTAAACTAAGTGGTTTACTGTCTGTGCATCGTTTTCGTGTACGTATTTTTGAACAAAAAACAACATTAGAGAAAGAACTAGCGTACCTCACACCCAGTTTGCTTATTATCGGTGATGCAAGTCAACAAACAGACTGGTTATACAACCTTTCTACGCTACGCGCGCGTTTTGAGTTTTATGCGTTGCCGATTGTTGCTTGCATCGAAAATGGTGGCACACAAGCCGCGGTTAAATACATGAAATATGGTGCGACCGACTATATTGCAGAGCCGTTTAGTGCGGAAGAGTTTTATGCTCGAATTAATCAGAACATTGAGCAGCAACGTACCTACCAAGAAATTAAAACCATCTCAGAAACCGATGCTTTAAGTGGTTTATATAACCGAGGTTATTGCTTTGATCAGGGTGAGGCGCAATTTAATCGGTGGAACCAGGACGGTAAACACGCCTTTGCAATGTTGGTCGATATTGATTTTTTTAAACAAATTAATGATCAGTTCGGTCATCCCGAGGGTGATAAAGCGATTCGTTTTATTGCGGATAGATTAAAAGTCTATTTTGATGACTTCATTGTGGCGCGATTTGGTGGGGAAGAGTTTATTGTAGTAGGTGCGGTTGAAAATAAGTATCCAGTTTTGGCGCAGGCTGAAAAGCTGCGAGTGGCGATTGAAGCGGAAAGTATAGTTAATTTACGAGCCGGATTTACCATCAGTGCCGGTATAGCTTTTTCGGCAAATCGATTTGATCAACTGATTTCGTTGGCAGATCAAATGCTTTATGAAGCCAAAAAACAGGGTCGAAATCGCGTTTGCCATATAGACTAAGTTCAAGAAATTACGCGCTTTATTCATTATTAGGCTTATGCTAAACTGCAACCATCGTCTTCAATGAAATTGATAGGTTTTTGGCATGGATGGCATTACAGCGACAAATTTAAGTTGGGCAAACACAAGCGTGAAAGGTATTACTACGCTTGCTTCTCAGCCAAGTCGAACCGTTGTGGTGCCTACATCGGTTGCCAATAACCAAGAAAACAAATCCTCCGCTAGCCCCAGTCAGATCACCAGGTCTGGTGATAATGAAGCAACGTCACAAAAGAACGCATCGGCAGTAAATACTCAGAAAAGTCAGCAAACGGAGAACTCATCAACATCCGGCAATAACGATGCGGCACAACAACAGCGCCAGGTTGAACAAGTTTTGGCGCAATTACGTTCGCGTGATCAAGAAGTTCGTACCCATGAGCAAGCGCATTTGGCAGCGGCTGGTCAGTATGCCAGCGGTGGCATTAAATACAGTTATCAAACAGGCCCTGACGGACAAAAATATGCTATTGGGGGATCTGTCGGTATTGATACCTCACCGATTGCCGGTGATCCTGAAGCGACAGCACAAAAAGCAATGGTGGTGCAGCGTGCGGCTTTAGCACCTGCGCAGCCTTCTGGGCAGGATATGAAAGTGGCATCGCAAGCATCGCAAATGCTGATGCAGGCGCAGGCAGAAATAATGGCGCAACGTTTTGCAGAAAATAGAACCGAACAGCAGACCGATTCAAATGATGCCGTCTCTGAAGCTGACAGTTCGACAAGCACCGATGAAGCTAAACCGACGATGATTCATCCGGCTCGCAATGAGTTTGAATTGAGGTTAAGGCTGCAAAATCAACCATCTGATCTTGCATTAAGCGCCTAAGAAACTACTGAAACAGTGGTAGTGATGTTTAATCGACAGTTGGGCAGAATGTATTTTGCATCGCGTTAAGCAAATTGATAATTTCCTTATCCGCTACTTGGCATAAAATTTTGCTGCCATCACGACGTGAGCTAATAATGCCTTTCTCACGCAGAATATCAATATGTTGGGAAACATTACTTTGAGTTGTACCCACTTTAGCAACGATGTCCATGACCGGAAGTTCACCGTCACCAATGACACATAGAATTTTAAGCCGCAACGGATGTCCCATCGCTTTAAGTGCTTTGGATGCTTTTGCGATATTGTCTTCTTTCATTTCGAAGAGATTGAGTTTACTCATAAGTATGGCCGTTTATCCTGCAGGGTTATTTCGGTAAATTCTAATTGAAAACGGGTCATCATGTCATCTAAACTTGGCTTATAATGTGATAAAAATTAATAAACCCCCTATTGGTAGGGCGTGAGAAGGTGGAAACTTTGGTAAATAGCATGAGTGTGATAAAAAAGACCCTTTGGATTAGTATAGGTGTTGTATTGGGCGCAACGATTGTGTTGGCGACTAATGTAATGGCCAATCGTGAAGATGATTCGACAAAAACTTTGTCGTTACCGCTGCAAGAGTTACGTGCATTCGTTGAAGTATTTGATCGAATTTCGAGCAATTATGTTGAAGTGATTGAAGATCAAAAATTACTTGAAAACGCCATTAGCGGTATGTTGTCGAACCTTGATCCGCATTCGGCTTATTTGCCACCGGAGAATTTTGAAAAAGTAGAAGAGCATACCAAAGGTGAATTTGGTGGACTGGGTATGGAAGTCGGATTGGAGGATGGTTTTGTAAAAGTTATCGCGCCTATTGATGACACGCCCGCACAAAAAGCCGGTATTAAAGCTGGTGATCTGATTATTAAATTAGACAGCAAATCTGTTAAAGGGATGTCGTTAACCGATGCAGTCAAAATGATGCGCGGTGAACCGGGCAGTAAGATCAAATTAACGATCATGCGGGTTGGTGAACGTGAACCGATGGAAAAAGAGTTAACACGTGCGGTCGTTAAAGTAAAAAGTGTGCGCCAACGTATGCTGGATAAAGATTTAGGATATGTTCGCATCAGTCAATTCCAAGTGCGCACCGGACCAGATTTGGTGAAAGCAATTCAAGCACTGGAAAAAGAAAATAAAGCACCGCTAAATGGTTTGGTTTTGGACTTGCGTAACAATCCTGGCGGTGTATTAAATGCCTCGGTTGATGTTGGTGATGTATTTTTAGATGAAGGTCTGATTGTATACACTGAAGGACGTATTCAAAATTCAAAAATGCGTTTTGAAGCCAAAAAAGGTGACATCTTAAATGGTCGTCCGATTGTTGTTTTGGTCAATGAGGGGTCAGCGTCTGCATCAGAAATTGTTGCGGGTGCTTTACAAGATCATCACCGCGGGTTAATTGTCGGGCGCACCACCTTTGGTAAGGGGTCAGTGCAGACCTTGCTGCCATTAAATAATGGCGCAGCCATTAAACTCACAACCGCATTGTATTACACGCCTTCAGGTCGTTCAATCCAGGCAGAAGGTATTAAACCTGATATT
>DIJW01000073.1 GCA_002421475.1 Thiomicrospira sp. UBA5634
AAGGTCTAGACATTCCTTCAACGTCACGCCTTGATCTGAAAAACTTGGCGTTCCCAGAATTCATTGGGGTTATTCGAGGTGCCCAATTAAGTGTCTGTGTGGTAAAAATGCGTTGAACATATAATCTCGGTTGTTACTTGGATCATTAACGTAACGATGGCTTTAAGGAGCTTGTTTATGGGTGCGGAACAACAAAAACCGCTGTTTTTTGCTAAAAATGCCGATTTACCCTATTCATCAAAACGAACTCTTGAACGTCGGTTTGTCAAACGTTTGGCCATTGTTATTGGACTCGCTTCACTCGCTATCGCGCTGATAGCAAGTAATAATTATCTAACCATCAAACATAATAACTTTGAGCGAGAGGCGCAGCAGGTTCAGGTGTTTTACCAAAAAATGTCTCCTGTAATGCAGCGCGAGTGGCAAAAAAGCGCTTCGCTTGAGCCGCAAAACGTGCAGGATTTTGCAACACGATGGCAAACACCGGGTGTCCAACTGGTATTTGTGTTGCCAGCCGATACGACCAGGCCTGAAAAATATTTACATCAGTTCAGTTTGACTAATCCACCGATTGATGTTTTTGCCGTTCCTTATGGAGAAGGTCTCGTCAGCCCGTTCAGTTATATTGTCCGGCCTTTCATTGCCATGCTCTTGGTTGGAATATTGCTCTGGTTAGTGTTGGGCCGCTTAATCCGCAACAATATGAAAAGATTGGCTAAATTGCAGACCGCCATGCAGTTTTATGCCACCACGCAAGACTCTGAATCATTAAATGCCGTACTGCAAAGTCAGGGTTTAAATCATTCCGGGGATGAAATTAGCGAATTAAATCGTAGTTTTTTACAAATGGTTGAGCAAACAGAGGGCGCTCACCTGGAGCAAAAAAGAGTCTCCGATACATTGGCTTTGCTGGATGAAGTGATTATTGATATGACGTTAGATGGCCGGTTTGTTCGGGTTACCAAAGCTTGGGAACGTTTAACTAAGCATGTTAAACCGGATGGTGATGGCCAATATTTGCTTGATTGGATACATCAAGGGGACGAGTTGATTTGGCTGCAAGCATTAAAAAATATCATCGAAGGCCATGCCGAGGCGTTAGTTATCAACTTTAGATTGAATTCTCCGATCGAAGTTTGGATCGAAGGCAAGTTCGTACTGACGCAAGAAGGTGATCAAACGCAGCTAGTCCGCGGTGTATTGCGCGACATCACCAATCATTATTTACAGCAACAACAAATTACCCATATGGCGTTACACGATACGTTAACGCAGTTACCGAATCGAACCCTGTTAGAACAGTCATTTTATGAGGCGCTTATTCAAGCCAATGCGCATCAACGTTATGTTGCGGTGTTATTTTTTGACATGGATCACTTCAAAAATATCAACGACTCGTTAGGGCATAAAGTTGGCGACTCACTTTTGATTGCGATGGCCGAACGATTTGAAGGGCAGCCGTTACGCAAACAAGATATGTTGTCGCGTTGGGGAGGCGATGAATTTGTATTATTGCTGCCGGATATTAAATCGCCGGATGAGGTCAGACAGTTAGGTTTAAAGGTGCGTGAGTTATTGTTACCGCCTTTTCAGGTAGAAGGCCACACTATGCCGATTACGTTTAGTATTGGTGGGGCTGTTTATCCGCTGGATGCCAAAGACATGGAAGGTTTGTTTGCCTGTGCCGACCACGCCATGTTTTATGCAAAACGCCAAGGACGCAACCAACTTTGCATGTTTAGCGATATTGATGCCGAGTTACCGGCAAAACAAGATTTGGATATTCAGCATCGTTTGGCTAATGCAATTCGTCAAAATGAGATTCAGATTTATTTTCAACCGATCGTGGATGCTCGCACTGAAAAATGCACGATGACTGAAGTGTTGGCTCGTTGGCACGATCCCGAACTTGGCTGGGTTGGGCCGGATGTGTTTATTCCGATTGCGGAAAACATCGGTTTAATCGGTGAGTTGGGAATGCAGGTTTTTGATCAGGCTTTGCAGTCATTTGCGGACTGGAATAAAGAGGGTTTGTTAGAAAACTTGTCGGTGAATATTTCTAAACGACAGCTGTTTAATTCAAATTTTGTCAGCAATATGAAAACGGTATTAGAAAAATACCAAATTCAACCTCAGCAGGTCGTGTTGGAAGTGACTGAAAGTTTAGCTATTCGAGATGTCGATTTTTCGATGACGAGACTGTTGGAGTTACGTGATGCCGGGTTTTTAATCGCGATAGATGATTTCGGCAAAGGACATTCATCATTGGCGCAATTACATGAGCTACAAGTCGATAAACTAAAAATTGATATGCAGTTTGTGCAGCGACTAAATGATGTGAAAGGCCAAGCCGTCATGCAGGCAATCTTACAAATTGCCAAGGCTTTAAACTTCTGCACGGTCGCTGAAGGGGTAGAAACCCAGCAACAAGCTGAATTCCTCCAAACACATGGTGCCGATTATCTGCAAGGTTATCGTTATGCCAGACCGATGTCTGTGTTGGAGTTCGAGGATTGGCTGAAACAACGCCATAAGTTGTTTGTTCAACGATTATAAGAATAGGCCTCAAAACTCACGATAAAGTAAGCGTTGGTTTGATGGCTTAGGTCAATAGGCGCATGAATGCCCGGCGTTAGGGTGACAAATAACCAGCGTTGATAAAAACGATTACGCCAAGCGAGTTCAATATAACTATCTTGATGTTGTAGTCGGTTTTGCCATTGCCAAGAGCGACCGGTTTTGTAAGTGATAATGTTGTAATCATCCAGTCGATGTTGCCATTGCAGTGTTTGAGCTAAATTTGTGTAGGGCTCCAAGTCGTAATGAATCGCACTGCTGGTACTTCGAAAGTGGTGATTGCTGGCGTGACGGTAATTAAAATTAACATAAGCACGTTGTCCGGTTTCTTCCACCCGATACCAAAACACCTCCGGCTCAAAGGCCAGTGACCAGCGATCCGTCAAGGGTTGGTGAAAAGGCAGGCTTAAAGCGATATGCGGATTTAATTGATCATCTTTGATGCCCAAGCCGGTTCGGGTTTTGATGTCTAACGTTTCACTCAGTTGATAAATCACGCCCAACCCCAAAAAGTTTTGTTGTTCACCGGTGGTGCGCTGATATGTACTAGACTGCTCGAGGTTTTCATCGGGTTTACTGAAAGACTCAATATAAACATTCAGTTTATTTTCAGTTTTCGGCAGATTGGCCACTAAACTAAAACTCAATTTGGATTCGGCGACTTTTCTTTCTGAAATTCGGTTACTGAGTGACACACTTAAACGTGATTGTCCTTTTTTGATTTGTTGTTCTTCGGCAAAAAAATCGTCAATGTAGTGTGCGACTTTGTCGACATGTTGACCAATCCAGGCCAAATTATTTTTAATACTGTCTAATTCAAGTGAAAAGTCGAGCTCAATCGGCTGATCAGGATGTTCTTGAGCTAAAACAATGCCCGGTAAACAGAATAAAAGGACTAAAAAATAGCCGAATTTGCTAGGTTTGTTTGGCATAATTTAGATTCATTAAAAGGGCGTGTACCATTATCAGCGTTTATTTTTTATGGCGCAACTTTAGCGGTCTCAATTAACTCGTTCGTCTGATCAAAGCTTTTCATATCGGTTTTTTTGAGCGTTAAAACAGGATTATTTTGCGGTATTTTTATGGCGAATTGGTTTATCAGCACAGATTTAGACGGCACTATGTTAAATCATGTAACCCATGATTATGTTGCGGTGTTGCCGATGTTAAACAGACTGCAGTTGCTTGGCGTTACGGTGGTTTTGAATTCGACGAAAACCGCCGCTGAACTAACTAACTGGCAGGATCGGTTGAATTTAAATGCCCCGTTAATTGCCGAAAATGGTGGCGTGATTTGTTTTGATGGCCAAACACGGCTTTTGGGGCGTGCAAGAAGTGAAATCTGTGATTTATTGCAGGCCTGGCGTGTGCAATACGGCTGGCAGTTTGCAGGTTATAACGATTGGTCGTTAGCTGAGTTAATGCGGCAAACAGGCTTTACTAGCGATCACGCCGAATTGGCAGCGCAACGCTTAGTCACCGAGCCGATTTTGTGGCAAGACAGTGCTGAGAATTTTATCCACTTTGAACGTCAGTTAGCACAAGTCGGTTTGAGTTGGCAAAAAGCCGGGCGCTTTTATCACATTATGGCGGCGCATAACAAAGCCAGTGCAGTGGCCTGGTTATTGGTCAATCGTTTCCAAGGATATAAGGTATTGGCATTGGGTGATGGCAGTGCGGATCATTTGATGTTGGAGCAGGCTGATTTAGCGGTTGTGTTGTCAAATGAGCAGGCTGAATATTTACCGATTAAGCATGCGCATTTTTTTAATCCGCCATTGCCCGCGCCGCAAGGTTGGGTGCAGGGATTGGAGTGGGCTTTGCCACAAATGCGTTAGATGGCGTTTTGGATTAGACCGTTTAACGCTTGATATAGCCGTTGTTGTAGAATCTGTGCAGTTTGTTGCATTGCTTGCTGCTCTGAAACGTGATCATCCACTAAACTATAAATGGCCTTAAATTCAGCCAACGCTGTACCCGCGTAATCAACTTGTCCACAAATTGCGATGCTTGGCACGTTATATTGTTTTGCCAATCGCGCAATGCGTAAAGGTAATTTGCCATGCTGTGTTTGGTTGTCCAGCTTGCCTTCACCGGTAATCACCCAATCTATTTTTTCGTTAAATAACGCCTCAAGATTTAGCGCTCGGCTTAACAACTCAAAACCGCTTTGAGTTTGTGCATTCAATAAACCCATAAAACCGGCGGCCATACCGCCTGCCGCTCCGGCACCAGGCCTGGTGCTAATGTTTGTTTGGGTTAGTTGTTCAATATGGTGTGCAAAATGGCTTAAGGCCTGCTCGAGCGAAACTTGCATTTCAGTGGTCGCACCTTTTTGTGCACTATAAACCGCTGTCGCACCTAACGGGCCCAATAATGGATTGGTTACATCACATGCCAACACCCAATTCACAGCCGTTAAGGTCAATGGAATATTACCAATTTGATGCAGTTGAAGTAATCCTGCTCCTCCAGGCTTAATCGGTTGTTGACTTGCATCTAACAATTCAACCCCCAGTGCTTGCAGTGCACCTGCACCGCCATCATTGGTGGCACTGCCGCCTAATCCAAGCACGATGTTCTTTGCACCCATTGTTAAAGCCTGTTTGATCACCAGGCCTGTACCGTAAGTAGAGGTTAACAGTGGATTGTATTCAGCTTTAGCCAGTCGCATTAAACCGGCACTTTGCGCCATTTCAATAAATGCCGTTTTACTCGCCGGTTGCCAGGCAAAGTCGGCTTGAATCAAGCGTCCTAACGGATCAAGGCTATCAACCGTTAGGCGTTGTGCCAGTCCGCTATAAACAATCGCATCAATAAACCCTTCACCGCCATCCGCCAGCGGGCGCGAAATGACTTCGATTTGTGGCCAGTGTTGATGAATGAGCTGTTGTGCAATATCGCAAAACTCGACTGCGCTCAACGAGCCCTTAAAGCTGTCAGGCGCAAGCAGAATTCGCATACTACTTAGTTTCTAATTGCAAAGTAACGTGATGCACCGCATGGTGATCATTCAGATAGGTTTTAATAGTGCGCAAAGTCTGGTCGTTAATATGCGCTAAATCGGTTTTGGCGTGTAAAGTCATTAACACTTGTTCCTCGGCGATCGCCCATAAATGGATATGGTGAATCTGCTCCAGATAAGGAAATTGTTTCCCCAAATCGTCTTTAATCGCTTGAATTTCATAACCGGCGGGCACCCCTTCAAGCAAAATGTTGGCGGCAGAGAATGTCAGTTTTAATGCGTTATAACCAATAATGCAGGCCACCAAAATCGACAGTAACGGATCAACAATATTCCAGCCGCTGAAATAAATGATTATCGCTGCTGTGATGACGGCCACCGACGCCAGCGTATCACCCAAAAAGTGCAAAGTTGCACCGCGCATATTCATGTTTTTCTGATTGCCGGAATGCAGGATGCTAAAAACAATCAGGTTAATGATTAAGCCGATAATGGCAATCACAAACATCTGCGCGCCCATGACTTCTTGTGGATTAACCATGCGCTCAATCGCCATTGCAATAATCCCGGCGGCGATTAGCAGCAAAGCCGCACCGTTGACAAAAGCGGTTAAAATTTGTGCTCGCTGATAACCAAACGTCATGCGTTCAGTAGCCGGTTTTTGCGCGACATGGAAACCCCACCAAGCAATCATTAATGCAATGGAGTCGGTCAACATATGCACACCGTCTGCGATCAGTGCGACCGAGTTAACCCAAAACCCGCCGACAATTTCTATGGTCATATAACTGAAGGTGAGTGCCGCAGCAAAAACAATTTTTTTCTGATTTTTGCCGTCCGGTTTTGCCATGTGTGAATGGTGCGGTGAGTTGTGTGAATGCGATGAAGTCGCTTCAGAATGAGTGTGGCTGTGCATAAATTAACTCTCAAATTTAAGTGAAATTGATTATAGCACCCGTTGGGCTTATTGCTAGATCAGGCCTAAAGAGAAGTAATTTTTTATTGGGTTTTTGCTACCGCCCAAGCCTGCACCACCAGGCCTGGTTGTTGTTTTTGCAAAACCTTGGTAGCACTTTGCATGGTTGCACCGGTGGTAATAACATCATCAATTAAAGCGATATGTCGTAATTCACCAAGCTGTGAGCCATCTGCCGCAAAAGCGTGCTTGAGATTACGGCGACGTTGCTTGGCATTCAGTTTAGTTTGGCTGGGGGTGGCCACTTGACGAGTCAAACCATGCACAATCGGGATGTTGAGTTGTTTGCTGATGATGCGTGCCAACTCTAGCGCCTGGTTATAACCGCGCTCACGTAAGCGGCTTGTGTGTAAAGGGATTGGAATTAAGGCTTCTACCCCTTGAAAGTCGAGCCTGTCCGCCAATTGCTCCGCCAGTAATCGACTTAGATGCAAATGCTGAGCATATTTAAACTGGTGGATTAAATCGCGCAGTTCGGCATCAAATTTAAATGCCACTTGGGTGCGATAAAAAGCCGGCGGGCTATTTAAACACAGCCCACAAATTTGACCGTGCGGACTAGCTTCAGCACAGCGCGGGCAGATTTCAGGGCTGATCTGCCATTTATCAATAAAGGTTTGTTGCAGATCAAATTGCTCGGTTGCTGTACCCGTGATAACGCAGGTCGGTGGAAATAGCCATCTCTCTAACCAATGCATTTTGCATTTCCTGTTTGAATAATATCTGGGCAACTCGATTAACCCACAATGAATTCTGGCAACGCCACGTTAGTAAGATCAAGGCGTGAACGTGAAGCAATGTCTAGATCTTGCTTCACGTTCACAACGCAGAGCTGGCGAACTTGGCTAAGCCCCTTCGGGCGGGGCTTAAAGATTACTTCTTCGTTGTTGCGGTTCTTGGCCATAGAATGACTAAGACCTGCGAACNNTAAGTCCCGCAGAATTTTATTCGGGTTAATTGAGTTGCCCAGTTATAATAACCACTTATTTTCAACACGAGTCGACAAATGAAATCTTTAGGACAAATCCGTCATGATTGGACGCTGGCAGAAATCAATGCCATTATGAATCAACCCTTTAACGACTTGATGTTCCAAGCGCATACCGTACACCGCATGAATTTTGAGCCGAATGAAATTCAAGTCTNNTTGGTGAACATCAAATCCGGCGGTTGCGCGGAAGATTGCTCTTATTGTTCACAAAGCTCACGTTATGACACCGGTCTAGAGAAGCAAAAAATGATGGCGGTGCAAGAAGTGCTGGACAAAGCGATGCAAGCCAAAGCCAAAGGTGCGACTCGTTTGTGTATGGGTGCGGCTTGGCGTAATCCGAATAAAAAAGATTTCCCGGTGGTGTTGGAAATGGTCAAAGTGGTACGTGATTTAGGCATGGAAACCTGCATGACGCTTGGTATGTTGGATGACGAGCAGGTTCAACAATTGAAAGAAGCCGGTTTGGATTATTACAACCATAACCTTGATACCTCAGAAGCTTATTATTCGAAAGTCATTACTACCCGCTCATTCCAAGATCGTTTAGACACGATTGATAAAGTGCAACAAGCCGGTATCAACGTGTGTTCAGGCGGCATTATCGGCATGGGTGAACAGCATAAAGATCGTGCTGAGTTATTGCGTACCTTTGCCAATATGAGTCATCACCCGGATTCCGTGCCAATTAACTTGTTGGTACCGATTGAGGGTACGCCGCTGGCAGAAATGAAAGGCCAAACCGATCCGTTTGAGTTTATTCGAGTAGTGGCAACGGCGCGTATTTTGATGCCGAAATCTTATGTCCGTTTGTCAGCCGGGCGCATGGAGTTAAATGAGCAAGCACAGGCCTGGTGCTTTTTTGCTGGCGCAAACTCCATGTTTTATGGTGATAAATTATTGACCACCGAAAACCCAGAAGCAGATAGCGATTTACAGTTATTCGCCAAGTTAGGGCTGAATATGCAAAAAGTGGCAAAAGTGCATGCGGGTGAGCATGATCACGACCACGATCATGAAGACCATCAACATACGGCTTGAGTTTTTTGAACTACGAAGAGCACGAAGATTTATAGCCTCATGCCTACGCTTCGGCTTGGGAGCGAGAATAGGTAAAGGATGCTTTATTTAATGCTTAAAAACTTCGTGCCTTCGTGTCTCTGTGGTGAAAAATAATGAATCCCACTATCGCGCAACGTTTTTCCCCCTTATTAACTCAGCGCCAAGCTGATTCCCTTTATCGGACGCGACCGTTGGCCTTGTCTCCACAAACCGTTGAAATGCAAATTAACGGTTTACCCATGCTCAATTTCTGCTCGAATGATTACCTTGGTCTTGCGTCCGATCCACGGATTAAGGCGGCGGTGTGTGCCGATGACTCGGCCGGTTGGGGTTCGGGGGCGGCACATTTAGTCACCGGCCATCATCTGCATCATCATTTATTGGAAGATGAACTGGCTGATTGGCTGGGGGTTGAACGGGTGTTGTTGTTTTCAACCGGTTATATGGCGAACTTGGCAGTACAGCAAACCTTGATGCAAAAAGGTGATCTGATTATCGGCGATAAACTCAATCATGCTTCGTTGATTGACGGTGCGTTAGCCTCGGAGGCGGATTTTAAACGTTATCCGCATTTGGATTATGCCGCGTTGGAAAAACGCTTACAGCAGCTTAATTCGCCGACGCTCGTTGTCAGCGACAGCGTATTTAGCATGGACGGTGATTTAGCCGAATTAACAAAATTGCAACAGCTGGCGTATGAGCACCAGGCCTGGTTATTTATTGATGATGCGCATGGTTTAGGTGTTTTCGGTCGTGAAGGGCGCGGCGCGTTTGATCACTTTAACCTTAAGATCGACGCAGATAACATTCTGGTCGGCACATTTGGCAAGTCGTTCGGCACATCGGGTGCGTTTGTCGCCGGTTCAACTGTATTAATTGAAAGTCTGATTCAGTTTGCGCGTCCGTTTATTTACACCACCGCCATGTCACCGATGAATGCACTTGCCACGCGTACGGCATTAAAACTGTTACGTGAGGGTGAAGATTTGCGCGAAAAACTTCACGCGAATATTAAACAATTCCGCGAAGGCGCTTTGGCCTTGGGATTAGATTTAATGCCATCACCAAGTGCGATTCAACCGATTTTATTGGGCGATAGCGCGCGCGCCGTGGCGTGGAGTGATGCACTTAAAAACCAAGGTTTCTGGGTGGCAGCGATTCGCCCGCCGACCGTGCCGCAAAACCAAGCGCGGTTGCGCATTACCCTAAGCGCGGCGCATCGCTGCGAACAAATCGAAGCGTTGTTAAACGCCCTGCAAAAATTGAAAGATTTAGATAAATAAAAAACGGGCAATAAGCCCGTTTTTTATTTCAACTAATCCATTCACCAGGCCTGGTTAATCACCAAAACCAAAGTTCTGCGTAATATAGTCGATGTCTTTATCACCGCGACCGGACAGATTAATCAGCATGGTTTTGCCCGGATTTTCTTTACCGTGTTTAATCGCCCAAGCTACGGCATGCGCACTTTCTAATGCGCAAATAATGCCTTCCTTGCGTGAAAGTTGATAAAACGCATCCAGTGTTTCGGCATCGGTTGCGCCTTGGTATTTAACCCGGCCAATGCTGTTTAAATAACTGTGTTCCGGCCCAACGCCGGGGTAATCCAAACCGGAGGCAATCGAATGCACCGGTGCAGGATTGCCGTCTTCATCGGACAATAACATACATTTAAAACCGTGAATCATGCCGGGTTTGCCATAGGTCATGGTGGCGGAATGTTCGCCGAGTTTCGTGCCTTTACCAAGAGGCTCAACGCCGTTGAGTCCAACCTCGGCATCGTCGATAAAACCGGCAAACATGCCCATAGCATTTGAACCTCCGCCGACACAAGCCGCCACTTCGTCCGGTAGTTCGCCAACCATTTCCAAATATTGTTCGCGAGCTTCAATACCGCGACGATGGATTGAAAGTTACGAACCATCAGTGGGAAAGGATGCGGCCCCACCACCGAACCGATGGCAAAAATCGCTTTGTCGGTTTGCCCAAGGTAGGATTGAAATGCGGAATCGACAGCTTCTTTTAAGCTGCGACCGCCAAAACCAACCGGCACAACTTGTGCGCCTAACAGCTTCATGCGCGTGACATTTGGCGCTTCTTTGGCAATATCAATTTCACCCATGTGAATTTCGCACTCCATACCAAAGTAAGCCGCCGCGGTGGCCAAAGCCACGCCATGCTGACCGGCACCAGTTTCAGCAATCAGTTTGGTTTTGCCCATGTGTTTGGCTAATAAGGCTTCAGCCATACAGTGATTGAGTTTATGCGCGCCGGAATGGTTCAGGTCTTCGCGTTTTAGATAAATATGTGCACCGACTTCTTTACTTAAATTGTGGGCGTAATATACCGGCGTAGGGCGACCTTGATAATGTTTACGAATGTATTTCAGTTCGTTTAAAAAATCGGCCGAACGCCCCAACGTCATATAAGCGCGATTGATTTGCTCAAAGTGCGGAACTAATTCAGGCGGTAAAAATGCACCGCCAAAATCACCAAAATAACCGTCTTGGGTAGGTTGTTGTTTTAGATAAGACATAAAATTCCTTCAGCTATCGACATAAGATAAAAACCAGGCCTGGTGACGACAGGCTTACCAAGCAATATACGCAAATCCGGCGGCTTGTAATTCCATCAGCGCCGATGCACCGACCTCAACATATTCCGCAAACGGACGGATATCATCACCCGACCAACCGATAGTGTTCATCGTGCTGCCGCACGCAATCCAACGCACGTTATAGTCTTTGGCGAAACTTTCGACGCGATCATAAATCAACTGATCCACCTCACGTTTAGGCTGTTTCGCCAACACGTGAATACCGGGGCCGATGACCACCACGGCGATTCCCACGTCACCACCGTACTGACGAATCATTGCCTGAATGGAATTCAAAATACTGGTTTGATAATCTGCTTCCGCTTTGTTAAACATATACACGACTTTATGGCTGGCAGGATCATCCGGAAAACGATCTGCATTAGGGCCTTTAATTTCAGGCACGGGCTTTAAACTGCCGCCACCTGTTGCCGCAAATGCGCCAAAGCCAAAAGTTGTGATGACAATAAATGCCAAAGCTTGAAAAATTCGCATTTTAAACTCCTTCTAATTTTTATATTTTTCAGGGCACCTCGAACAACCCCTGATAATTTTTGACAACGCCAAGTTTGTCAGATCAAGGCGTGAACGTGAAGGAATGTCTAGACCTTGCAAACGTTCACAACGCAGAGCTGGCGAACTTGGCTAAGCCCCTACGGGCGGGGCTTAAAGGCCACTTCTTCGTTGTTGCGACTCTTGGCCATAGAATAACTAAGACCGGCGAGCCGCGCCTAGAATAAGTGGCCTTTAAGTCCCGCAAAAATTTATCGAGGGTTATTCGAGGTGCCCTAAAGATGAAATAAAGCATTAAGGGCGCACAGTATAACGATATTTTTTGATATAGCGAGAGGGGCACAAAGTTGAGCACCAGGCCTGGTGGTAAGGTTAAAGCCACTTAATTAATTTAAAGCCGCCGCCAACGACCGCCGGATAAGGTTTCGATTTGGCCGTCAAGTTCCAACATCATTAACTGAGATTGAATATCGGACGCGGCCATTTTGCTCAACACCACTAACTCATCCAAACTAATCGGCTCAAACTGCATAATATCCAGCAATGGATGAGGCGCATTTTTAACCACCAGGCCTGGTGGTTGGGTTAATTGATCCGCGTTCCAGGTAAATTCCACCAAGGGGGCAAGTTCTTCCAATATATCTTGTGCGGATTCCACTAACTTAGCGCCTTGCTTAATTAACTGATGACAACCTTTAGCCAATGAATTATTGATTGAACCCGGTATCGCAAACACTTCACGTCCTTGTTCCATCGCTTGACGTGCAGTAATCAACGAACCGCTTTTGAGCGCGGCTTCAACCACTAAACAGCCGGTCGCCATGCCACTGATAATCCGATTACGTTGCGGGAAGTTGTGCGCCAAAGGTTTAGTACCCAGCGGATATTCGGAAACAATTGCGCCCTGCGAAGCGATTTCACGCGCCAGCGTTTGATTGGCCGCCGGATAAATGCGATCAAGGCCTGTGCCAACCACCGCCAGGGTTTTGCCCTGACCTTGTAATGCGCCGCGATGCGCGGCAGCATCAATGCCGTGCGCCAAGCCGCTGGTAATACACAAACCGACGGACGATAAATGCCGGCTAAAATCTTCCGCGATCTGCAAACCCTGACGTGAAGCGTGGCGACTGCCGACCACCGCCAGTTGCGGCGCTTTCAGCAAACTCAAATCCCCGCGTACATACAATAAGATGGGCGGATCAGAAATTTCACGCAATAACTCCGGATAAGTCTCGTCAGCTAACGTAATAATATAGTGATCAGGTTGTTGTGCCCAATTTAGCGCCTGCTCAACCAACGCATAATCCAAGTTAAAAAACTGCTCAATCGTTTTCTCACGCAGCCCGCTTACCTGCTTCCATTGCTCGCGCGTGGCGGCAACGGCGGTTGTCACATCACCGAAGTATTCGATTAAACGTTCACATTGATTGGCGTTTAAAAACGCTAGATGCAGGCGTAACCAGCTGGGTAAGTCAGAAATTTGCTTCATTGTTCGCTATAATAGGCCGCTTGATTAAGTTTGAAGTATAAACCCAACCATGCAAAAACTCGACCTTGTTTTATACCCCAATGAAGGCCTACGTGAAATCTGTGCTCCGATAAAGGAAATGACGGATGGCTTGGATCGCCTGATCGACGATATGCTTTACACCATGTACGACGCCCCCGGCATTGGTTTAGCCGCACCGCAAATCGCGGTACAGCAGCGTTTAATCGTGGTGGATGTATCGGAAGACAAAACCCAACCACTGGCGATTATTAATCCTGAAATCGTACGTTCTGCCGGCCAAATTACCTGGGAAGAAGGCTGTTTATCGTTACCGGGTATTTATGCGCATGTTGATCGCCCGCGCGACATTATCGTGCGCGGCATGGACCGTGACGGCAAAGCGATTGAGTTTGAAGCCAACGATTTACTGGCGGTATGTATTCAACATGAAATTGACCATTTAAATGGTAAACTGTTTGTTGATCACCTCTCTGGAATTAAACGTGCGCGTTTAATTCAGAAGTTTAAAAAACTCCAAGCTGAAGCTCAATCTGACTAATCTGTAAGGAGCGACCATGAGTTATCGTATAGTTTTCGCCGGTACCCCCGAGTTTTCGGTCGCTCCACTACAAGCATTATTGGACTCTGAACACCAAGTTGTGGCGGTTTATACGCAACCGGATCGCCCGGCAGGTCGCGGTCGCAAACTCACCCCGAGCCCGGTAAAACAACTGGCATTGCAACACAATCTGCCGGTTTTGCAGCCGGAAAACCTAAAAACAGCGGAAGCCCAAGCCGAATTAGCGGCGCTGAATGCCGACATTATGGTGGTGGTCGCTTATGGTTTGTTATTGCCGCAAGCGATTCTCGATACGCCACGCCTCGGTTGTTTAAATATTCATGCCTCTTTGTTACCTCGCTGGCGTGGTGCGGCGCCGATTCAACGCGCGATTGAAGCCGGTGATACCGAAACCGGCATTACGATTATGCAAATGGACAAAGGATTAGATACCGGCGCAATGCTGTATAAACTGCATACGCCAATACAAGCTGATGATACCGCACAAATATTACATGACCGTTTAAGCCCATTAGGCGCGCAAGCGTTGCTCGACACACTTAACAAACTCGAAAGCATTCCCGCCGAACATCAAGATAATGACCAGGCCTGCTACGCGGCGAAACTAACGAAAGCAGAAGCGCAAATTCGCTGGCAAGATAATGCCGAACAAATCGTGCGTCGTATTCACGCGTTTAATCCTTGGCCGATGGCGTTTACCTTGTTTAACGGTGAACCGTTAAGAGTATTGGAGGCGCAAGCGTTACCCGGCCCACAGCATGACAATATCGGTCAAATGATTTTGCTGGAAAAAGCCGGCGTAGATGTCGCCGCCGGTCAGGGCTTGGTGAGGCTGATAACCGTGCAACCGGCAGGCAAAAAACCTATGTCGGCGTATGATTTCTGCCAAGCACGCAATGTGATTGGACAAACTTTAGAATGACTTCTTTTCAAATGAATTGCTTATGAATCCTCGCCGTGCCGCGTTAGACGCTATTTTACAAGTCACCGAACATGGTCACTCACTCAGCCAAGTGTTGCCGGACACGCTTAATCGTATAACGGATCGGCGTGATCGCGGTTTTGCGCAACATCTTATTCATGGCACTTTACGTTGGTATGAACGTTTAGTTGCCATTCGCCAACAGCTGGTGACCAAACCGCTAAAAAATAAAGATGAAGACATTAATACCCTGATTTTGCTGGCGTTGTTTCAATTGCTTTATCTCGACACACCGGCTCATGCGGCTGTTTCCGAAACGGTTGCTCTCAGTCAAAAACTCAAAAAACCTTGGGCGCGTGGTTTTTTAAACGGTGTTTTACGCACCTTTGTGCGTGAGCAAGCCGAAATTTTGGCGAAAACCCCCACCACCCCGGCGGTGCAATTTTCCCATCCGCAATGGTTGGTCGATAAATTACAACGCGCTTATCCAACCCAATTTGAAACCATTTTGCAGCACAATAACCAACCACCAGGCCTGGTGCTGCGCGTGAACACGCGCGTGCAAACACGAGAGGAGTTCTTAACCAAACTTCAGGCTGCCGGGATTAAAGCCGCGGCACACCCGCTCACGCCGGTTGGTATTGAGTTGGATGAAGGGGTCGACATTACGGCGTTACCCAGTTTTGAACAAGGTGGTTTTAGTGTGCAAGATGCCGCAGCACAACAAGCGGCGTTAATTTTACAGCCACAAGCGGGCATGCGTATTTTGGATGCCTGTGCCGCTCCGGGCGGTAAAACCTGTCATTTATTGGAAAGTTGCGACAACCAGGCCTGGTTGTTGGCGTTGGAAAAAGAACCTAATCGTATGCCACGATTACAGCAAAATTTAGCACGGTTAAATTTGCAAGCGCACACTCAAGTCGCCGATGCAGCCGATCTCGACAGCTGGTGGGATGGTCAGCTATTTGATCAAATTTTATTGGATGCACCCTGCTCTGCCACCGGCATTATCCGCCGTCATCCGGATATAAAACATCATCGTCGCGAAACCGATATTTCTGCATTGACCGACATTCAGGCGCAGTTATTGGATCAATTGTGGCGCACGCTCAAACCCGGCGGTTTGATGCTGTATGCCACCTGCTCCATTTTACCGGATGAAAACGCGGATCAAATCCAAGCATTTTTACAACGCCAAACCGATGCTCAGCTCCAGCCTATTAGCACAAGCTGGGGTCAAGGCGAAATGGGCAAACAAATTTTGCCCGGCGACAAGGGTATGGATGGGTTTTATTATGCGCTGATGCGCAAAGGCGAACGCGCCTAATGCGGCTGCGTTGGCTAGTGATGTTTATACTGGCTTTAACCAGCCTATCAAGCTGGTCGCATGTCAGCCTGCTACAAATTAGTGATTATCACCAAGATCAGCAATTGCTGTTCGATGCCCAACTTGAACTGCAATTGACACCACGCATTATTGACGCAATACATCACGAAATTCCGCTACAGTTTGTCACACACATTAAACTTAATCGGCGAGATCAGTTTTTTATTTTTCCCTACAACACAGAATTAGTCGGCATAGATTATGTGACTGAGTTACGTTATTCACGTTTTTATCAACGTTATACTCTGCACAATTTGCGTAATGGGAATGTGGAACACTTTAACCAGCTTAATGACGCACTCAAAACTTTGGGAACACTAGCCGGCTTTCGCCTTACCAACCTCAATCAGATGCATTCCGGATTGCGTTATCATATTCGCCTGAAGTTTGAATTAAGTTACTGGACCTTACCCGCGCCGTTGTTAACGCAAGCATTAATCCATCCGGACTGGCGTTTAAGCAGCCCATGGTTTGAATTACCTGTTCAGACAGGACGTCGTCGATGAAACTTATTAAACACCCGCTCATTAAACAGTATGGTTGGATTATTATTCTGTCGGCTTTATTGCTGGGCGCGTTATTTTTAATGAGTCGAATTCTTAAAAATGCGCCGCATTTTACCGAGTCTTATATCGCGCTATTGATTTTCACTTTTATTGGCACACTCATTCTTGTCACTCTGCTGGTTCGAACCTTATACAAACTTTACAAACAATATAAACAAGGAGTTTCAGGGGTTAAGACGACCATTAAACTCACCTCGACCTTAACCCTGTTACTGGCGTTTCCGATTGTGATTTTGTATTACTTTGCGATCAGTTTTATTCATCAAGGCATTGATCAGTGGTTTGATGTACGCACCGAACAAGCGTTAAGTGATGCCAGTGCTTTAATGCGCGCCAATCTCGACCATGCAACGCGTGACAGTTTAAATATGACTTTACGTGCACACAGTCAGCTACAGCCTTTACTGACCCAACGGCCGGCTTTAGTTATTAATGAATTACGTAACCAACTCAATGCGCAAGAAGTGGCGTTATATCAATCCAACGGCCAACTACTCGCTTTTAGCAATGCCTACGGCAGCCAAATTCTACCCACGCCTCCATCCGATGCGTTGTTTCAACAAGTTCGCCAACGCCTAAGTTATGCAGCAGTAGAAACACTTAACGACGGTCAGCAAGACATCATTCGCATCCTTATCCCGGTTAACGATCTGTTTTCCAACCAGGCTTACCCATTACAGGTTGTGTTTGCGATTCCGGACAACATTACTCGTTATGCCCAATCGGTCAGGTTGGCAGAAAGCCAATATCATGAACTTAACTATTTACGTGGCCCATTAAAAATCAGCTTTACTCTTATTCTCTCCATGGTGTTATTTTTGACTTTGGTCACAGCGTTGTTATTCACGGTGCAAGCGGCACAAAATCTGACCCGCCCGATTCGCAACCTAGTACAAGGCACACAGCGGGTTGCGCAAGGTGACTACAGCACCAAAATGCAGGTTGATCGCGATGATGAATTTGGCGTATTAATTCAATCATTTAACGACATGATTCAACAGGTTGCCAAAGCACGAAACGACATCAAAATTAACCATCAACAAACCGAAGTGCAACGCCTTTATTTCCAAGCGGTAATTCGAAACTTGACCAACGGTGTCATCACCCTTGATATGAATCGACGTTTGCGCACCATTAACGATACCGCCAGTGATATTTTAGGGGTCGATTTGCAAAGCCATGTCGGTGAACGATTTTGCGATTTAATGGATGACACCAATAACCCGCATTTAAAACCTTTTTTTGATGCGGTGTTACCGCATTTCGAACTGGACGTATTACGTCAAAATGAACTGAAACCTTGGAGTGAACAAATCACGCTGCAACACCAGCAACAACAGCGGATTGTATTACTGCACGCTTCAACGCTGCCGAGTATTGACCAAAAAGTAGGCGGGTTTGTGATTGTATTGGACGACATTACTGAATTGGTTCAAGCTCAGCTTAACGCTGCTTGGAGTGATGTAGCACGACGTTTAGCGCATGAAATCAAAAACCCGCTGACACCGATCCAACTCAGTGCAGAGCGATTACAATTTAAACTGGCTGCCAAACTTGATGATAACGATGCCGACTTATTACAACGCATGACGCGTACGATTGTTGACCAGGTTGAAACCATGCAGACCTTGGTGCAAGCATTTATTGATTATGCCCATACCCCTGAAATGCAATTACGTTTGCTTAATCTGAATGAATTGATTTTAGACATCACGTCCATGTATCAATCGCCGGATAACCTCGAAGTGATTCACACCCAGCTTGATGCGCAATGCCCGATGATTTTGGCCGACAGTGCGAGATTACGTCAGTTATTCCACAACTTGATTAAAAACGCGTTGGAAGCCACTGAAAATATCACACAACCTCAGATCCTGATAAGTACCGATTGCCACCAGCAAGCCGACAAAATAACGATCAGCATCGCGGACAACGGTCCCGGCATTCCAGAACAAGCACTTAACTGGATTTTTGAACCCTATGCGACTGACAAACCCAAAGGTACCGGCCTCGGTTTAGCGATTGTCAAAAAGATTGTGGAAGAACATAATGGCCGTATTGAATTACTCAACCCTAACTCACAGGGAACTTGTTTTGTGATCACCTTGTCAAAACTTAATGCGGATGGAGTGTAATGCGTACCAACTCTCGTTCTAATACCCCGCCAACTCACGCGCCCGGCAAATTGTTGATTGTGGATGACGAAAAAGATATTCGCAGTTTAATGCAGGAAATTTTTTCTGAGGAAGGTTATCAAGTCATGACTGCGGCCAATGGCGTGCAAGCGCGCCAGGCCTGGCGCGACAATGTGCCGGACGTGATTTTCCTTGATGTGTGGATGCCCGATATTGATGGGGTTTCATTACTGCAAGAAATGCAAAAAGAACAACTGCTTGAGCACACCATCGTCATTATGATGTCAGGACACGGCACGATTGAAACGGCGATTCAAGCTACGCGTTTTGGCGCGTATGACTTTTTAGAAAAACCGTTATCACTCGCTAAACTGATTGTCACAGCAGAGCGCGCGCTCGAACATAATCGCTTACAACATGAAAACAAACGATTAAAAGAAAAACTACCAGGCTTGGTGATGCCGATTGGCAAAAGTAAAATGATGCGTGAACAGCGCGACACGATTGAGCGGCTCGCTAAATACACTATGCCGATTTTATTGATGGGTGAACCCGGGGTCGGTAAACATTTTTTTGCCAATGCCTTACATCAAGTCAGCAATCGCAAAGACTATCCGATTGTGACTATTCACGCCACGCCCTTTTCCGAACAGCTTGGTTATTGGTTAGGTGTGACAGCAGAGAAAAATATTAGTGTTGGGCATATTGAACAAATTAAAGGCGGCACGTTGGTGTTGTCGAATATTGAACATCTCAGTGAGGAAGCTCAAGCCTGTTTGGCGGATTTGATTTTTGAACAAGGTTATCGCCGTCAGGGTTCGGATAAACTTTATCCAATTGATTTACGTGTAATCTGTACCACTGGCGTCGATTTAGAACAGGCAGTAATGCAGGGCCAATTCCGTGACGATTTGTTTAAACGACTGAATGTTATGCCGATTGTTGTGCCGGCGTTACGTCAACACAATGAAGACATTCCTGAATTGGTCAACCACTTTGTTGATCACTTTCAACACACAGAAAGCTTACAGCCACGCCATTTTTCCGATGAAGTACTGGGCTTATTACGCCAATACGCCTGGCCAGGAAACTTGCGCGAACTACAGAATTTAGTGCAGCGTTTATTGATTTTAGGCACCGGCACTGATGTCAGCGAGGAGGAGGTTAAGCACAGCTTGACCCAATCTTCGCAACAATACTACAATAGCGCCGCAATCGACACCACCGTCAATTTAAAAGTCGCTAAAGAGTTGTTTGAAGCGGCTTATTTGAAACAATTGTTACGCGAAACCAGCGGCAGTGTTTCTGAAACGGCTAAACGTTCAGGTATTGAACGCACCCATCTCTATCGCAAACTCAAGTCGTTAGAGATTGATCCAAAAGATCCAATCTAAGGAAAAGTTATGAACATTATTATTTTGGGCGCAGGACAAGTCGGCTCATCATTAGCCGAACTGCTTGCCAATGATAACAACGATGTTACGGTGGTTGATTTAGATAACGCCCAACTCCAGCGATTGCAAGATCGCCTTGATATTCGTACCGTTCATGGACATGCCTCCTACCCGAATGTGTTATTGCAGGCCGGTTTAGAATATGCCGACATGCTGATTGCCGCCACGCAGAACGATGAAACCAATATCTGCGCCTGTCAAATTGCCCACATCTTATTTAAAACGACTACTAAAATTGCTCGGGTTCGTGGTACTGATTATCTGCAACATCCTGAATTATTTGATCGTGAATTCAGCACGAATGCGATTCCGATCGACGTGTTAATCAGTCCGGAAAACCTGGTAACCGACTATATTCTGCAACTGATTAAATACCCCGGCTCATTACAGGTTGTCGACTTTGCCGAAGGTTTAGTGCGATTGGTGGCCATGCGCGCGCATAACGGCGGCCCATTGGTCGGCAAAAAAATTCGTGAACTAAAAGAACACTTACCCGCTAAAGTACGCACTCGAATTGTCGCGATTTACCGCCAAGATGAAGTGGTTATGCCCACCGGTGATGTCACCATTCGGGTGGGAGATGAAGTGTTTTTTATTGCTGAGCCGCATGACATTTCAATTATTGTAGAAGAGTTTCGCCGCGAGAAGCAGAAAAAAGCGCGTAATATTATGATCGCCGGCGGCGGTCATATTGGGTTTAATCTTGCCAAACAACTCGAAACCACGCACCAAGTCAAAATTATTGATCACAATATTGGCCGCGCCCGTGAAATTGCCGAAGTACTTGATCACACGACTATTATTCATNNATGGTGACGTGGCGGATAAAGATCTGTTAATTGAAGAAAATATTGATGAAATTGATTTGTTTGTCGCGGTAACCAATAAAGATGAAGCCAATATTATTTCATCCATGTTGGCAAAAAAATTAGGTGTCCGACGAGTGATCGCATTGGTTAATAACCAATCGTACATTGAATTGATTCATCTCAATTCCATTGATATCGCACTTTCTGCCGACCGTATTACCACCAATAACTTGTTACATTACATGCGCCAAGGCGATACGGTTAAAGCTTTCACCTTGCGTCGTGGTGCGGCGGAAGCGATGGAGGTCATTGTGCATGGCAGTGAAAACTCGTCAAAAATTATCGGCAAACGTTTAATTGACGTTGATTGGCCAAAAGACATTACTATCGGCTGTATTGTGCGCGATAAAGAAGTGTTATTCGCGCATCGAGACTTAGTGATAGAAGCCGAAGACCACGTGATCCTATTCCTAACGGATCGCAGCCGAGCCGCAGAAATTACCCAAATGTTCTCGCCCGAAGAACGTCGTTCTTGGTTTGGGTAGTAATAGGACACCAATAGATGCAAGCTCAAATTATCGTAAAAATTCTTGGCTTATTACTGATGATTTACAGTATCAGCCTGTTGCCGCCGATTGCTGTTGCGCTGATTTATCAAGATGGTGCATTGGATGCTTTTGTCAGTGCATTAGCGTTGACTTTAATTGTTGGCACAATTCTTTGGTATCCAAATCGCCGACATCGCCGCGAGCTTAAAATTCGCGACGGTTTTATTGTAGTTGTCATGTTCTGGACTGCACTGGGATTAGTTGGCGCATTGCCGCTAGTACTTGAGGAACAAGTACCGATTTCCATTACAGATGCGATTTTTGAATCCTTTTCCGGCTTAACCACCACCGGTGCTACCATCTTAAGTGGCTTAGATAACATGCCACATGCCATTTTGTGGTATCGCCAACAACTACAATGGTTAGGCGGCATGGGGATTATCGTGTTAGCGGTAGCCATTTTGCCGATGCTGGGGATCGGTGGTATGCAGTTATACCGTGCGGAAATGCCCGGGCCGGCAAAAGATAATAAGCTGGCGCCGCGTATTTCTGAAACCGCCAAAACCCTGTGGTTGATTTATTTGGCGCTCACCATTGCTTGCGCAACGGCATATTGGATGGCGGGCATGTCATGGTTTGATGCGATCGGTCATAGTTTTTCTACCGTTGCAATTGGCGGGTTTTCTACCCACGATGCCAGTATTGGCTACTTTGACAGTGTTGCGGTAGAAGCGATAGCGATCTTTTTTATGTTTTTGGCCGGTGCTAACTTTGCGCTACATTTTCGCGCTTTCCGTTCGATTGACGTGAAACCCTACTTATTTGATCCAGAGTTCCGTACTTATACTTTGGTTTTAGTGATAGGCATCGTCATCAGCAGCAGTTATCTTTATTTTCAAGACGTCTATACCAGTTTTGCTGAAGCATTACGTTATGGGACATTTATGACGGTATCCATCTCGACTACGACAGGGTTTGGTAATGCTGACTTTGCGATGTGGCCGGGTTTTTTACCGGTTATGTTGATTTTTATGAGTTTTATCTCTGGCAGTGCTGGCTCTACCGGCGGTGGTATGAAAGTCATCCGCTTTCTCTTGTTATTTAAACAAGGGGTTCGGGAGGTGCAACGTTTAATGCATCCGAACGCTTTAATGCCGGTTAAACTGAATGGCAAAGCGATTTCCGAACGTGTTATGTCATCTGTATGGGGATTTTTTGCGTTATATGTCGCCACCTTTGCGGTGATTTTGCTGGCACTAATGGCATTAGACATGGATCAAGTAACGGCATTTTCTGCTACCGCAGCCACCCTTAACAACCTCGGTCCCGGATTAGGTGAAGTCGCGGCTAACTTTAGTAGCATCAACGATCCGCAAAAGTGGATTTTGACGTTATCCATGTTATTAGGGCGTTTAGAAATTTTCACTTTACTGGTATTACTGACCCGTAGTTTCTGGCGTGCTTAAGTGAATAACCCAACCGACAAATGGAATGAAAAATATTCAACGGCCGAGTTATCAACTCCGGCTGAACCAGCTTGGGTGCTTAAACACCATGCTCATCTATTACCGTTACGAGGTAGCGCGCTTGATCTGGCTTGCGGCCTTGGTGGTAATGCTCGTTTTTTGACGCGCTGTGGTTTACACACTCATGCGTGGGATATTTCATCTACGGCGTTGCAACTACTGAAAAAATGGGGTCGTGTGCAAAACTGTGTGATCGAAACGAAACTAGTTGATTTAACACCGTCAGCACTTGTAAACGTGCAATTTGATGTGATCGTAGTAAGCCGTTTTTTAGACCGCACTTTACTACCAGGCCTGGTGCAAGCATTAAAACCGAACGGCCGTTTGTTTTATCAAACTTTTTTAGCCCCCGTACAACAACATGCACCGCAAAATCCTGATTTTTATATCCGGTCGGGTGAGTATCAGCACTATTGGGCAAATGATTTGAGCTGTGATGTGTACGGTGAAGGCTGGTTAAATGAGAGCATTCATCAACCTAAACAGCGTTATGCTTGGTATATCGGACGTAAAGCTTGTAGGTAAACTTCGCTGGTTGATCCATTACTTATTACTGACGGCTTCCGATTTTTGTTCATCATTAGGAATGAGTTTGTCCGCACTGTTTGCGGTTTTAGCCGAAGGCGTTTCAGGGGCATCATCTTCTAATAAAATGCGATGCGCCGCACCATCCAAGTCATCAAACTGGCCTTTTTTGGCCATCCAAATAAACATCGCCACCACCAAACTGCCGACAATTAATACCAATGGAATCGTGATATAAATTATTTCCATCATTGACCTCGTTTGTTGACTTGTGCCGCACGTTTTAAATAAAAACGCCGAATACGCATGGCATTCAAAATCACCACTAAACCACTCAACGGCATAGTAATCGCCGCTATTAAAGGTGTTAATATCGCCGCCATTGCTAACGGCACCATCGTGACATTATAGGCAATCGAAATATTGATATTCTGTTTTACCGTGCGCAATGTACGCGCGGACAAATCCAACGCCGTATCAATCGCCAATAACTCATTATTAAGCAACACAATGTCCGCCGAGTCCATTGATACGTCTGTACCGCCACCTAAAGCAAAGCCTACTTGGGCGCGCGCCAGCGCGGGGGCATCATTTACACCGTCACCCACCATTGCCACTTTTTGCCCTTGAGCTTGTAACTGGCGAATCACATCACTTTTATCTTCCGGTAACACTTCCGCAATAACATCTATACCGCCCAATTGATCCGCCACCGCTTGCGCCACTGCATAACGATCCCCACTCAGCAGGGTAATTTTTTTGCCGCGTGCGCGCAACCTTTCAATTAAAGCCTTGGCATCCTCGCGTAGCTCATCTTCTAAAAATAAAACGCCGATTACCTGATCATTTTGCGCAACCCATACACTGGTGCGACCTAACTTCGCCTGCTCCGCTTCGATGTGCAACATCTGTGCTGGGAAGTTGATTGCAAAACTTGATAACCAATTAGTTGTACCAATTCGAATCCAATCACCGTCGATTTGCGCGCTGACGCCGCGCCCTGACTCGGCTTTAAAGTTTTCGATCTGAATGGGCTGTTGCCGCCAATCAGGATCATGTTCCGTCACGGTGTGTACAATCGCACGCGCCAAACTATGCTCAGATTTTTGTTCAATATGTGCAATGCGCCGCATCCATTCTGCTTCCACCAGGCCTGGTGCCCAAGCCTGGTCAACCCATTTCATGCGCCCTTTGGTTAAGGTGCCGGTTTTATCAAATACAAAATGATCCAATTCATTCAGCATTTCTAATACAACACCGTTTTTTACCAAAATACCATTACGCGCCGACACACCGGCGGCCACCGCCATCGCCATCGGTGTGGCTAATCCTAACGCACACGGGCAGGTAATAATCAGCACCGCTGTTCCCGCCATAACTGCGACCTCAATACCGCTTTGCCAGAACCAAAACGCAAACGCAATAGCGGCAAGGGTTAAGGTGACCGTAACAAACCACGGCATAATTTTTTCTGCGGTACATTGAATAGTGGCTTTTGAACCCTGCGCATCTTCAACCAAATGGATAATACGACCAAGGCGTGTATTCTCAAGCGTGGTTTGCACCTCAATAATCAGCGAACCATCTAAGTTAAACGTGCCGGCCGAGACACTGCTGCCAACTTGTTTATATACTTCGCGCGACTCGCCGCTAAGCATGGATTCGTTAACGTTACCCATTCCCTCAACCACTACACCATCAACCGGAAACTTATCCCCCGGTTTGACCAACACGCAATCGCGTGCTTTCAATAAACGTACCGGCACAATTTCTTCGTGTTTTTCAAACCATTTTCGCGCTACTTTAGGCTGCAAATCCATTAAACGTCGAGTGGCATCCAACGCTTTGTTTTTTGAAATGGCCTCTAAATATCGGCCAACCAATAACAAAAACGTCAGGTCAATCACAGTGCCAAAAAACGCTTCACCGTATTCATGCGGATTAAACATGACCCACACGGAATACAAGAAGGTGGTTAATAACCCAAGGCTGATCGAAAAATCCATTCCGACGGTGCGTGCTTTAATGCTATTCCACGCGCCTTTAAAAAAGGGTTGTGCCGAATAGATCAGGGTGACCCCGGCAAGTAAAAACAGTACCAAATAAAAATACGAGCGATATTCTTCATCATATTTCGCACCGGTATACAACGCGACCGAAAACCACATGGAGTTCATCAATGCAAAACCGGCAAAACCTAACCGATAAAGCAGGTCACGGTTAGCTTTACGATAGGCTTGCTCACTTTCTTCTGCATCGTAGGGTTTAGCGTCATAACCAATCTGGTTTAAACGCTCAATGATTTGCGATAGCTTGACAACTGAGTTGTCCCAACGGACTTTGATTTGTTTGTTGGTAAAGTTCACATTGGCATGCAGAATCCCATCCATCTTTGCCAAGGTATGCTCAATTAACCAAATACAGGCGGCACAATGAATCGCATCCGACATCAACGTAATACTGCGCTGAGTACCGAGATCGGTCACATACTGCGATTGAACTTCATCATAATCATAGAATTCGGCATCTTTGGATGCCAAGGGTGGGGGGCTTAATGGCCGCTCCCCTTGAGGGGAGAGCTTATAAAAACTTTCTAATCCAGCTTGGTGAATAACCTCGCAAACCGAGGCGCAACCATGGCAGCAAAATGCGTGCGACTGACCTTTAATTTGTTTATCAATGCGCTCAGCTGGCGCGATATTTTGACCGCAATGATAACAAGATGTCATACAATCACTCAGCATCCTGAACCATAATTGAACGGCCAACACTGTACTTGTTTTCGCCTTGAACCACTTCAAGAATCACATCCCACTTGCCTTTTAACGGCAGTGAAAAATCTGCTTTATACTGTCCGACTTCACCGGTAGAAGCCAACTCAACCGAACCATCTTGATGACGATCCGAAGGGCGATAATAGTAAAGTGTCGCACTATCAACATTAAAAACACGGTTGTCTTTATCTAACACGCTTAAACTAATCGTATCGGATTTAGACTCGGTCATAATCGGCAGATCAACGTTGAGTTGCCAGCCCATTTTGTCCATTTCAATACGTTTAGCCATAATGGCTGCATGATTTTTACCGCGTTCATAATAATCATCGACCACCAGGCCTGGATTAGTCACCACCGCCATACTGACCATAAAAAAGTTAACCATTAATACTGTTAAAACAATGGCAAACCAAAAGATGACCAGTGGGTTTTTCCATGCCACACTCCAGTCACGTTTATCCATTTTTTGTTCGCTCACTTTATGCTCCTTACAGCTATCCACAGGGCTTAATACTTGTCACACTGTGGATTATTGAAACAACAGCCCTCTAAAAGGGCTCTCATTATAACGCAGCCAATCTCACTGCCATTTATCTTTTCGGACCATGGAATACACTTGTATAACGATCTACAATCTGCGGGTTATTTAAGTCTGTAACCATAATTTCAATTGGTGTACTTTCTAAGGTGAGTTTATTGCGAGGTATACGCACCAACAACCCTACAGAACCGACATTACCCGGTTCAACGTCCGCGACACGATCTGCGATAAAAATCAAATCATTATGCCCTGTTACCGTAACTTGGGCATGCATCACCGATTCGGATTTATTCACAATTTTTACCGTATATTTATTTTGTACACTGCCATCACTCATTTGAACAAATAAGGGAGCACGCTCTTTCAACACAGTCACTTCAATAGGTGACATGGTTGCTAACCCCCAAATCATTGCGGCTGCCGCAAACGTCATAATAGAGGTATAAACCAAAACACGCGGACGACGCCAGATTGGCGGCAATTCTTTACCGGCAAACTCATTAATCGCCGCATATCGAATCAGCCCTTTGGGTTTACTGATTTTTTCCATGATTTCGTCACACGCATCAATACATAAACCACAGGTTATACAACCAAACTGCTGTCCCAAACGTATATCTACCCCGGTTGGGCAAACATCAACACACATACGGCAGTCAATACAATCGCCCAACTCCGGCGTTTCTTCACCCGGTTTAGGGCGTTTAGCACGACCGCGAGGTTCGCCGCGATCACGATCATAAGTCGGCATCACCGTTTCAGTATCAGTCATTGCACCCTGAATACGCGAGTAAGGACAAAAACCCATACACACTTGTTCACGCATAAAACCGGCCGTGAGGTAAGTTAAGCCGGCCAGCACCGCAATCGTCATACCCTCATAGTAACCGAGTTCAAAGTTAACTAATCGTGCCCATAATTGGAATGAATCGACAAAGTAGGCAACGAAACTAAACCCTGTCATAAAAGCTATAAATAACCAAGCAAGATGCTTCGGTAATTTTATCTTTACCTTTTGCCAACTCATCGGTTCAGCATCTAACTTAATACGTTTACCAGGCTTGCCTTCGAACTTTTCTTCTAACCAAGTGAAAACGTCAACCCAAACCGTGTGGAAACAAAAATATCCACACCAAACCCGACCGGCAATGGCTGTTGAAGCCGCTAACAGCAAGGCAAAAAATAATAAAATCATTGCCAGCATCCAAATGTCTTGCGGCAAAATTGTCAAACCAAAGATATGAAACTGACGATTAGTTAGATCCCATAAAATAGCTTGATTGCCGTTCCAGCGTAAGTAAGGGCCAACAAATAAGATGATCCAAATTGAAGCAACTAACCACTTAAAAGTGCGAAACTTACCGGCAATACGTTTTGCATGAATCGTACCCCCAGCATGCACGGGCAAAATTTCTACTCCGATGTCATCCAAGGTTTTTGAATGCACCGTCACGTCATCAAGAACTGAACCCGTATGAATTTTTGGTCGATAAGCTTCTTTTTTACTGTCTGACATGCTCATATCCTTTTTGGAATAACTACATTGTTTGCACTACCTTTGTAGCACATCCTTTTCTTCGCTTAATTGTAGAGAGATTTAGTGGCAAGGGTTTCGATTATTTTTATCAACATATATAAATAAAAATAGGCCTAACACCGTTAGACCTATTTTTATTTACATTCACGCCATTAAATTACTTTTGATCGTCTTTTTCCATGCCTTCCATACCGCGGAAAATTTTCCAGCCGTAACCAATCAACGCTACAAAACTGAACACAACCGCTAAGATAGAACCCCATAGTACCCAATCATTATTTAATTCATTCATATCGTCCTCCTCAATTTTCTTTTTTGTTTACCCTAGAAAAAGTAAGCATTACAAAGAATAACATAATTTGAGTTTTGTAAAAAAGGGACGTTAAACGTCCCTCTTCATCAAGCGCGCTGATTGATAACCGCGAAGTTATTCAATCCTGTGCGCTTCATTATTGACCACCACCTAACTGGTGAACATAAACTGCTAAACGCTTAATGTTTCTGTCCGCATCTGGTAGACGCTCTTTAAATGAAGGCATTTCAGCACGACGTGTTTCAGCAAGGAACTGACCATCCTTTTTCACGTTAACACCATTAGTAATGGTGCGAATTACTTCATCACGTAAATCAGAACCAGGTGTACCACCAAAACGCCAGATCTGGTCAGTTAAGTTAGTCGCTCCTGTTGGTGCCAATGGCTTACCAGCTGGACCATGGCAGGCCATACACATACCTTTACCTGCATAAATTGCTTTACCAGCAGCAACTGATGCATCATCAGCACGCCCTTCTGACAACGCGATGGTGTAATCTGCAACAGCAGCCACATCTTCATCAGATAAGTTACCCATCATACCGCGAGCCGGCATATTACCTACACGACCATTAATTAAGGTTGCTTCAATTGCTTTTATTGAACCACCCCATAACCAGTCATCGTTAGCCAAAACCGGGAAGTTAGGATTACCTTGACCACCAGCTCCATGACACGCCATACAATAATCACCGTACAACACTTTAGAAGTAGCAATTGCATAGTTACGTAATTCGTCATCTTTCAGAATTTCAGTAACATCAAGACTAGCTAAACGCTCTTCTTTATCAGCAAATGTACGTTCACGCCAATCGTTAAGAACTTTAAAATCATCTTTATATTCAACGATTTGCGTCCAACCAGCCAAACCCTTAGTGTGATCATTTACTAAAGGAATGGATGGATAATACAACGCGTAAAAAATGATCATAATGAAACCAGCGTAGAAAGCTAGCATCCACCATAGGGGAGGCGGATTATCCAACTCGCGAATATCCTCATCCCAAATATGACCTGTGTTACCTTCGTCTGGCCATGGATTATGTTGTGCCATACTTATTCTCCTCAGAATAATTAATCATCATTAAGTACTTTGAACTTTTGATCTTCTAGCTCTTTACGTTTACTTGGACGTAATGCCCACCAAAACGCAACGGCCATGCCGATAAAAATCAGTACTGTTATGATTAGTCCAGCCCAGTCTTGGCCTGTCATCGCAGACCAGTCTGTGCTGAAGTATTGTTGAATATTACTCACGGTAAACCTTACTGTCGTCGAGTTTAACCATTGTGCCTAGAACCTGCATATAAGCTACGATAGCGTCCATCTCAGTTTTACCTTTGATGAACTCTTGAGCCATTTCAATTTCATCATCGGTGTACGGTACGCCAACTGCACGCATTGCTTTCATGCGAGCTTGCATATCACGTGTTGTACCGAAAAAGCTTTTTTCAACGCTGTTTTCAGATAGCCAAGGGTATGCCGGCATAACAGATTCAGGCACTAAGTCTTGAGGTCTAAGCAAATGCATAACATGCCATTCATCAGAATACTTACCACCAACACGAGCTAAATCAGGACCAGTACGTTTAGATCCCCATTGGAACGGATGATCATACATAGATTCAGTAGCCAATGAGAAGTGACCATAACGCTCACGCTCATCACGGAAAGGACGGATCATTTGTGAGTGGCAAATATAGCAACCTTCACGAATGTAAATATCACGACCTGCAAACTCAAGTGGCGTATAAGGACGCGCACCGTCACCTGCTTTCCAGTCAGAAGCCCAGGTTCCATTCGCCGCTTTGTAATACAAACGCTTGTCTGAAACCACCTTCCCATCTTGCTCAGTAAAGCTTCTTTCCCATACTAATTCTGGGAATTTTTCGTTTTTAGCATTACCGTATTTATCCGTTTTCTCAGTGTAATCCACTGCAGACTTTAGATAAAACAACGGTACAATTTCTACAATACCCGCGATTGACACTGCAAAAGCGGTTGCCAGCATCATCGCAAACACATTACGTTCTGTGCGATCCTGGAAATTTTTTGGAGTTTGATCTGCCATGAGTTTCTGCTCCTCAACTCATTAATTTAGACTGGGTGAAATCTGAAGATTAACGTCAGACTCGCCCCTCTTTTTATTTAGGCATTCGCTGCCACTGCACTGGTTTGTTTAGCTTGAGCCATTTTGATTGTCATAACTACGTTATACAACATCACAACAGCACCAGAGGTAAACAAGATACCGCCAATAGTACGCATCACATAATATGGATGCATCGCGGCAACAGACTCAGCGAAGGTGTAAGCCAACATACCGTACTCGTCATAAGCACGCCACATCAAACCTTGCATAATACCTGATACCCACATAGCGACGATATACAACACTGTACCAATCGTAGCTAACCAGAAGTGGAAGTTAATCAAACGCATAGAATACATTTCGGTATTCCATAATTTCATAATCATGTGGTAGATCGCGCCGATAGAAACCATCGCAACCCAACCCAACGCGCCTGAATGTACGTGACCGATAGTCCAGTCAGTATAGTGAGACAAGGCATTTACTGTCTTCGCAGACATTACCGGGCCTTCGAACGTTGACATAGCGTAGAACGCCAAAGCCATGATCAAGAAACGTAAAATATAGTCAGTACGTAAACGGTCCCAAGCACCAGATAAAGTCAACATCCCGTTCAATGCACCACCCCATGAAGGGATAATCATCGCAAGAGAAATAACCGCACCCAATGAACCGGTCCAGTCAGGTAATGCAGTGTATTGAAGGTGGTGAGCACCTAACCATACATAACCAAACATTAATGCCCAGAAATGGATTACTGACAAACGGTAAGAGTAAACCGGACGCTGCGCTTGCTTCGGAACGAAGTAGTACATGATCGCCAAGAAACCTGCTGTTAGGAAGAAACCAACCGCATTATGACCCCACCACCACTGAATCATCGCATCTTGCACACCACTGAAAATTGAGTATGACTGGAATAATGAAACAGGAATTGCTAAACCGTTTACAACATACAGGTAAGTGATCATGATCATCATACCTAGGAAGAACCAGTTAGAAACGTAAACGTGAGAATGCGTTTCCTTGTTACGAGATGCAATTGTCATTACGAAGTTGAAGGTATAAAGCACCCAAACAATCGCAACCGCAATGTCCAATGGCCAAATTAACTCATGGTACTCTTTACCTTGAGTCATACCTAAAGAAAGCGTAATCACCGCAAGCAATAAACCGATCGTGAACAAAATGGCTGTTGTCCAGGCCATATTGTTACTCCACAGTTTAATACCATTAGTTCTTTGCACCGTATAAAACGCTGTTGCCATTAATGTCATACCGCCAAATGCGAAAATTACAGTATTGGTATGCATAACACGCAGACGAGCGAAGGTGATTTCAGCAATATCAAAGTTCAATGCCGGCCATGCTAATTGTGCAGCAGCAAATGTTCCCATCAGCGTGCCAAGCACCAAAAACACGACTGCAAGAACGGTTAAATATTTAACCACCCCGTCATCATATTGTGGTTTTGTCATTGTAGTATCCATCAGTTGGATTCCCCTCTTAGTCTTAAAGTTTCGTTCCTGTCCGCCATCGCTTTTATGTCTCAAAGCAGTCAAGAACTCCTCAACGCTAGATTATAGGCATTTGACGAGTCTTTTTCTGCTTAAAAACGCAATGAAACTTAATTTGCATCAAGATTCCATAACGCCCCGTTGCGCTTGGGCTTGAGAAACACAAAATAAATCACGCGGATTATCTAATAACCTCTAACTCAGGCACAACTAAAAAAAATTTATGACCCCGCAGCATAAATGTATCGGCTATTAGACAAATCAATTCAACTTTAGCGATTAAGTTGATAATTTTTGATAACCGGTTTCTAGGTTGCAAAATCGGTTTTATGTGCAAATTTGATGGATTTTCAGTATCATAGTCTTCCTTTATCAGCCTAGTGGAATGAGCTATGCGCACAGCAACCGTTGAACGCAACACCCTTGAGACGCAAATTAAATTAAGCGTAAATCTGGATGGAGAGGGTAAAGTTAACCTACAAACCGGTGTGCCTTTTTTTGAGCACATGCTTGAGCAAATCGGCCGCCACGGCTTGATTGATCTTGATATTATCGCCAATGGCGACACACACATTGATGATCATCACACGGTAGAAGACATTGGCATTAGTTTAGGCCAAGCATTACGCCAAGCGGTTGGTGATAAAAAGGGTATTGCGCGTTATGGACATGCCTACGTGCCATTGGATGAATCATTATCACGAGTAGTGATTGACCTGTCCGGCCGACCAGGCCTGGTGTTTAACGCCAACTTTACCCGTGCACAAATTGGTCAGTTTGAAACCGAGTTGGTGGCTGAGTTTTTTCAAGGCTTTGTCAATCACGCCCAAGTGACTTTACATATTGATAATATTCGCGGTCACAATGCTCACCACCAAGCCGAAACGATTTTCAAAGCCTTTGGGCGAGCACTGCGTATGGCCTTAGCAACCGACGAGCGTATGGCCGGTCAATTACCGTCAACCAAAGGGAGTTTGTAACTCTATGGCGCAAAAGCTGGTTGCGGTTATTGACTATGGCATGGGTAACCTTCGCTCAGTTTCGAAGGCAGCTGAGCACGTTGCCGATAACAACACACGCATTATAGTTACACAAAACCCAGATGATATTCACAATGCAGATGCGGTGATTTTTCCAGGCCAAGGTGCGGCTAAAGCTTGCATGCAAGCCTTAAAAGACACCGGCATGATTAAACCGGTTATTGAAGCTGCACAAACCAAACCTTTTCTCGGCATCTGCATGGGTTTACAGGTATTGATGTCACACAGCGAAGAAAACAATGGCATTGAGTGCTTGAATGTGATTCCGGGAGATGTTGTACGTTTCGACAGTAACACTTTTCCAGATTTAAAAATTCCGCACATGGGTTGGAATCAAATCAAACAAACTCAAACTCACCCCCTGTGGCACAACATTCCGCAACAAAGTCGGTTTTATTTTGTTCATAGTTACTATATACAACCGGCAGATCATAGCTACGTCGCCGGTACAACCGAATACGGCTCAAGTTTTGCCACAGCCGTTGCACACAATCAATTATTTGCCATCCAAGCACACCCAGAAAAAAGTGCCGATGTTGGCTTACAGTTATTTAAAAACTTCTTAACTTGGAATGGCGCATAACGCGCAGTTTTATAAGGACAGAGTATGTTACTTATCCCTGCAATAGATTTAAAAGATGGTCAATGTGTACGTTTACGCCAAGGTATCATGGAAGACGCAACCGTCTTTTCCTCCGACATCGTTGCGATGGCTGAACGCTGGGTTGGTCAAGGTGCTCGCCGGTTACACATGGTTGATCTTAACGGTGCATTTGAAGGCGTGCCGGTAAATGGTGATGCTGTCTTACAAGTTCGAAAAGCCTACCCTAACCTGCCGATTCAAATTGGCGGAGGTATTCGAGACCTTAAAACCATCGAAGCCTATTTAAATGCCGGGGTAAGTTATTGCATTATCGGCACTAAAGCAGTACATGATCCAAATTTTGTTGCCCAAGCCTGTAAAGCATTCCCCGGTCACACTATGGTAGGTCTTGACGCCAAAGACGGATTTGTCGCCATCAACGGTTGGGCAGAAGTCACTGATCATCAAGTTGCAGACTTGGGTAAACGTTTTGAAAATGACGGTGTAGAAGCGATTATATATACCGACATCGGCCGCGACGGCATGATGGGCGGCGTCAATATCGAGGCGACCGTGAAACTGGCGCAAAGCATGACGATTCCCGTCATCGCCTCCGGCGGCGTNNGACATCGGCCGCGACGGCATGATGCAAGGCGTCAATATTGAAGCCACTCAAACATTAGCCAAAGCGTTAACCATTCCGGTTATTGCCTCCGGCGGCATCACCAACTTAGAAGATATTCGCGCACTGGCTAAAATCGAAAAAGACGGTGTAATCGGAGCGATTACCGGACGTGCAATTTACGAAGGTACACTTAACTTCCAAGAAGGCCAAACCCTAGCTGACAAATTG
>DIJW01000029.1 GCA_002421475.1 Thiomicrospira sp. UBA5634
ACAGGCATGCGAAGCGCTGTCGAATTTCGCAGGCGTTAAGCGTCGTATGGAGCTGTTAGGTACGATTCGGGGTGTCGAGGTATATGATGACTTTGCCCATCATCCAACCGCGATACGTTTAACCCTGCAAGGCCTGAAAAAACAAATGGCGCAAACGCTTGGAAAAGAGGCAGGGCGCTTAATTGCGGTATTTGAACCGCGTTCTAACACCATGCGATTAGGCGTGCACAAAGACACCTTGCCGCAAGCGTTTGTGGATGCCGATGCCGTGTATGCGTTTATCGACCCGGCATGGAACTGGCAACTGCCGGTGTCCGCGTTTAGCCAAAGCGTGACAGTCGAAACCAGCTACGATGCCTTATTAGACACGCTGGCAAAACAACTTCAACCCGGTGACCAAGTTGTGATTATGTCGAACGGTAGTTTCGGCGGACTACATCAGAAGCTACTAAATCGTTTACAGGGTTAATACCAGGCCTGGTGGTGTTAAAAGCCTTTGTCATGCTGAACGCAAGTGAAGCATCGCCAAACAACGATAGTGCTGGATTGATACGAGATCGCTCAAACTTGCTCACAATCCAATAAGAATCCACCACCAGGCCTGGTGGTTTCAATGTTTAATTACTGGGCAAAGTCGGTTTTCTTTCTTGAATGTCGTGTTTAAGTTTAACGCTGACTTCATCAATCCACTTTTTGGCTTCGGCGTTGATAAAAGCTTCCCCTTCAGTTGAGATGCTCGCTTTAGCTTTATCCGGCCATACGTCGATATTTTTTGGGATTTTAATAAATTTCGAGTTCCAATTCAGGGTCTCGGAAGAGAATACGTTGTTCTTGATGTAATAGATATTATTTAAACTATTAAACTGAAGCGAATTTGAACCAATTAACGGTTCAGAATATTGGATAGGAACGGTAATTCGCGTTGCATCCGTTCGTGTGTTTAGCGGAATTTGCGCAACAATCAAATAATCCAACCGATTATCCAAAATCAATTTTACTAAATTCGGAATATGCGTCGTCGCAACCAAACTATGCGGTAAACCTTCCGGTGTGGGTCGCTTCAAATAGTACGGAAAAGGTAAATCCCTTAAATGATGGTAAGAGCCGAGGCTATAAATATAGTCCCTATTCGCTTTTAAAAATGTAACCTCTGAGAAAACAGTACTTTTGGCATAAGGCGACAACGGAACTAAAACCATTTGATCTGACAACTGATCCGCCACCGCTTTAGCGTAATACGCGTTTAATGCTAGGTGTTCAATATTCTCAGGCTCATAAATCGGCTTCAATGTGTTTGACACGCGTAGTAAAAAAACATCTTCCAACCCGGCAGAAATAAACCCAACTCGAGTTGTCGGCTGAATATCCAATGATTGCTTAGGTGTTGCACAGGCGCTTAATAAAACCACCACCCCAATCAATAAATAAAAACGTATAAATTTCATTTTGTGCTCCTTGCTAATTCAAGAGGTTAATGACCAGGTCTGGTGGTTGGGGCGTTAGGGTTGGGTAGGCCGTGGAGTTCGTAGTAGTCTTTGAAGAGGCTCATGTTTGTTTTATAGTAAATGTTATCTTGGTTGGTGAGACAAAACTCGGTGTGCTTGAGGAAGTAGGGTTTCCATCCGCAGAATCCGGCATAATTTTTATAACTTTTAATGTTGTCGATTAGTTCATAGCCACGTTTAGTCATACATTCTCCCCAGGTTTGATGGAAGGGGTAGTAATTCCAGTTTTTTGCTGTACCGTGGCCTATCTCGGAGCAATCAAGGTTGTCAATTAGTTTTTGACGGTATGAGTGATGTTGAGATGACCAGAGTTGCATGAATGTGCCTGGTGCATCCTGCATTTCTAAAAGTTTATTTAGTTTGGCTTGGTAGTCGGAGGTCGAACGACAAAACTCCAAATTTTTAGCGCGAAAAAGCTCATGACCACAAAATCCACTATAACTCCCATCAAGTCCAGTCATTGATTCAGCAAAATCGTACCCTTTATCGAACATGCAAATAGCCCTTTTGTAAGGAGTGCTTAATGCCTGATCAGAATTAGGATGATTAACTTGAGCGGTGCAGATCATGTAATCATCAACTACTTGAACCTTGCTGTAGCCGGGTTTTGTATAGATTTCGCCAATTTTTGACTCTAAGATGACTTTTCGACTAGGGCCTACCGATACAGGTTGGTTTTTGCCGACGGCTCCCCAGCTTTTTATTTGCTCGCTTTCTGGTGCATTCGGGCCATAGGCGTAATCGCCACAAGCCGTTAAACTACTTAGAGATAGACCTAAAATCAATATTTGTAAAGTTTTCATTGTTTAGTCCTTAATCGCCAGGCCTGGTGGACTTGGGTGCTAAGGGTGGATGCGGAGTATCGTCGGTTTTTTCAATGGTCAAGCTGGTTGGAATTAGCTTGGGAACTTCCATTTTGCCAATTTCGTCTTCGATGGATTTGGATAAAGTTTGTTGTTTGTGAAGCTCAAGGGCTTTGTTTTGGTTGGTTTCAATTTCTTTATAAATTTTTTCTAGTGTTTTAGGTGAGTGCTTTTTTAAAAGCACTCGAATGATACCCAGTGTTCCTACAATGACCGGGCCTGAACCAATCACAACTGCCCAGAATTGAAGCCATGCAGTCTTCTTTTCAGGGTAATTTTGAAATATAGGGTAGTACCAAAGTATTAGTCCGCAAATAAGGCCTAAAATAATAGCATTTATACCTCCCTTAATTGTGTAGGGGTCGTATAACTGCCCTGGCCCAACACGGTCTTTACTGATCCAGTTATCAAATTGGTTAAATCTTTTAATAAAAATCTTTAAGTAGTCGATAATTTTCATTTTTTATTCCCCTCATCATTTGATTTAGGAAGAAATACTGGAATATGTGAAACGGTTTGATTGACCGCTTTTCCTGCAACGGCAGCATCAAATCCTAAGGAGTTTGTGCAGAAATAATGGGCTTGGGGTTTATGGGTTTTATTATTCATTTTTCCTTTCGACCTTTCATTCTTGGTCACCAGGCCTGGTACCGGCTGTTGAAGGTGCTACGGTTTTATTTTCGTCATCTATGGCTTGCTCTGTAAATTCGAGATACTCTTTTGTAGCGATTTTTTTAAAAACATTGGGGTGATGTTTTTTTGTGTAAATTAAAACAAATCCATAAATTAATCCACCTGAGATATAAAAACCAATAAATGATCCAAATATATACCACCAAATTTTTTTATCATCTTCATATCCCATGTAATTTGGGTATAAAAATAAAATTGATGTTAATAGAATCGTTAGTAGAAATAATCTAAATGTTCCTTTGTAACTGGTTACATCAAAAAATCTAGCAGGTTTTAAAAATGGTTCTATCTTACTTCCTATCATTTATTTATCCTCGTTTTCAGAAGAATTAGACAGATTCTTATAGATAAGTATTGATGGCGGTACTACATGGTTGGCAATCTCGCCATATTTATGACTGTAGGTCGACGTTAGTTTTTTTGCAAATTCCCCAGCGGAAGCTGCGCCAGCAGAATCCAAGCCTGCTTGAAATGAGTTGGCATTTGTATTATTCGTCCAATTATTGATTTGGCTCGCCCCGTAAGACGATATACCTTGGGCGGCAATATTAAACTTCATAGATTGTCCTGTTCCAAGACGCGCCGCTCCGGCTGAGGCGGTCACATTGGTTAGAGTTTGCCCAAAGTTGTAGTTCGCCACCCCTTCATTTGCTAGTTGAGTGGTTAAATCCACCACCAGGCCTGCGCCACCGCCGTTCGCCCAAGCCAAGGCTTGATCGCGTTGTTCCAAATTACACATCATAGTAATCTTTTTCTATAAATTTTAGATAAGGTTTTGGTGCAATTTTTTTAAATGTATTGGGGTAATTATCTTTGCATATTTTTAATAAAATTGAATATACTGACATTCCCAGCATCATTAGAGCGCTATATATTGATATGAATTGCCATAGTTTTATTGAATTACTGCTAAAGTTTAACTCTTGAGGAATGTACCACATGAGTATTGGTAATATTGTCCATGTGGCAGTGTGAAGTATTAAACCCCGATATTTAAGAATGTCAAAGATACCACCTTTTTTATATCGGTTTTCGTAATTTAAAATCATTCCTGATTACCTTCTAATTCATTGTAATTGTTATTTCTGAATATAGTTATTGCTGATGGAATAACTTGTTTAGCGGGTTCAAAAATCTTTTTGTTAAAGTAGATTTCAGAGAATTTATTTATAGATTCCCCAGCCGAAGCCGCACCCATCGTATCGAAACTCACCTGTGTTGAGTTGGTGTTTTTATTATTGATAAAGTTGTTTACTTCATTGCCAACATAAGCAGTTCCGCCCTGTATGGCGAGGCCTTGTGTTACAGGTTTAGCCGTCGAAACGCGTGCGCCTAGTGCGGCCGTAGCGGTTGTATTTAATGTTTGCGAAAAACTATAGTTCTCAACGCCATTCGGCAGTTGAGTGGCTAAGTCCACCACCAGGCCTGCACTACCGCCATATAGCGTGTTTTTATCCGCGGCTGACCAAGCCCCGAATAGGGCAGGGGTTTTGAGTGCGCCAACCGGACCGATGGCTTGAAGCCCGGTTTGCAGGCTCATGGCTTGTTGGTATTGGTAGGTGTCTTCGAACGCAGAGTTTTCTGGCACAGAGCCAATCATTGAAGTATTCAAGTCATAATGCTCTGGGCTATTAGCGTAAACATAACCGCCCTCGGTTGAAAACACACGATTACCCATTGTTCTTGCCTCTATGTTTAACGTTCGGCACGATTCTGCTGAACCACCAGTGCTACACGCCAGAGCCAAGGCTTGATCGCGTTGTTGAGAGACTTGTCTGAGTTCATCTCTTGTTTGGCAAGCCATAGCGTCTCCGTTTGAGCAATCTGATACGGCCTGATCGTAACGTTCGCGTTCCGACTTTTCAGGGATTTTATCGGGTAGATGATCCAAAAAGTTATTATCTAGCTCATTTTGTGCAGCTTGGTCGGCGGTCGTCAAGTTTAAATCCGTATTACTAAGCGCTAATGTAGATAGCACTTGAGTATAAAGTCGGATTTGTGCTTTTTCATCTTTAGCGAATTCGTTATCAC
>DIJW01000199.1 GCA_002421475.1 Thiomicrospira sp. UBA5634
TTGCCATTGTCGGCGCAGGCCCAGCAGGCCTGGCGGTGGCAGATGTTTTGATCCGTAATGGCGTACAGCCGGTCGTATTTGATAAACAGCCTGAAATCGGCGGTTTATTAACTTTCGGTATCCCACAATTCAAACTCGACAAAGACATCGTTAAATACCGTCGTGAAGTGTTTGAATAAATGGGCGTTGAATTCCGTCTCAACACTGAGATTGGCAAAGACATTAGTTTTGACCAATTACAGACTGAATACGATGCGGTATTCTTGGGCATGGGAACATACAAACCAATGGCCGGTGGTTTCCCGGGCGAAGAGTTACCCGGTGTGTATAAAGCATTAGATTTCTTGGTCGGTAACGTGAAACACGAGTTAGGTTTCGAACAGATGCCTGAACCGTTTGTCAGTATGCAAGGCAAACGTGTGGTGGTTTTAGGTGGTGGCGACACCACCATGGACTGTACACGAACATCTATCCGTCAAGGTGCGACGGAAGTTTATTGCGTTTATCGTCGCGATGAAGCAAACATGCCCGGCTCTCGTGCGGAAGTAAAAAATGCCAAAGAAGAAGGTGTGCAGTTCAAGTTTAACTTGGCTCCGGTCGAAGTGATTGGCAACGGTAAAGTTGAAGGCATAAAAGTTATCGAAACCCGCATGGGTGAACCGGATGATAAAGGCCGTCGTCGTGCTGAAACCGTTGCCGGTAGTGAACAAATCATTCCGTGTGATGCGGTTGTAGTGGCGTTCGGCTTCCAACCGAATCCACCTGCCTGGTTTAAAGACTTTGGTATTGAACTAAATAGCTGGCAAGGTGTGGTTGCCTCTGAGTCAACACTTTATCCATTCCAAACCAGTAATCCAAAAGTGTTTGCCGGTGGTGATATGGTGCGTGGTTCAAGCTTGGTAGTTCATGCAATTGCGGAAGGGCGTCAAGCGGCTGAAGGCATTTTGGACTTTTTAGACGTCTAAGAATCCACCTTTGTTCGAGCAATAAAAAAGGTCGCAATGCGACCTTTTTTATTGGCATCTTGTTTCATTACTTAACAACACTCGTTAAGTAATTCAAATGCCCACGCGCTCTATTTTAACTATTATTTTCATCCTGCGTTTTATTATGCTGAATAGCCGCTTGTTGTTTCGTTTTAACGCCAAGTGCCAACTGCGTTGAATCTGTACTAAAGAACCCAACCTGATTTTGCATTTCAGATGCCTCATGACGCAAGGTATCTGCGGCTGCCGCCGTTTCTTCAACCAATGCCGCATTCTGTCGGGTTACCGAATCCATGCCGTCCATTGCATGGTTAATTTGTTCAATACTTCTGGTTTGCTCTTGGTTTGCCTGCGAAATTTCACCGATTAAACGATGCATTTTTAGAATTGAATCAACAATGCCCCCAAACTCTTCACCGGTTTTCTTCACCAATGACTGACTTTGGTCTACCTGCTTAACGCTTAGTTCAATCAATCCACGAATTTCTGAGGCCGCTGAAGCCGATTTTTGTGCCAAGGTGCGTACTTCACCTGCCACTACCGCAAAACCACGCCCCTGCTCACCGGCTCGAGCGGCTTCAACGGCCGCATTGAGTGCCAACAAGTTTGTTTGAAACGCAATGCTGTCGATTAAACCAATAATATCGGCAATTTTATGACTTGAAGTGGCCAATTCAGACATGGCGTTCTGCGCTCTGGACATCACTTCATTACCGCTTTGTGCTTGAGATTTTGCACTTTCAGCCAACTCCGCAGCTTGATGCGCACTCTGTGCGTTGCTGCGAACAGTACCGGTAATTTCTTCCATCGCGCTCACCGTATCTTGCAAGGTTGCCGCTTGCTTCTGAATACGATCCGACAAATCCGAACTGCCTCCGGCAATTTGCTGCGCAGCATTAGACACGGTAACGGAAGCAACCCGCAACTCGCCGACAACATGCGCCATATTTTCCATCGAGGTATTCACGGCATCTTTCATAACTTGGAGCTTGCCTGCGTATTGGCCTTTAATACGTTGCGATAAATCACCTTTACTTTGTGCCACCACCACTTCAACGGTTTCACTAATGCCTTTTTCCAGTTGCGCCAAGGACAAGTTGATATGTTTTTTCAACGCCTCAAGATCACCTTTCAACTCCAAATTCAGACGACAAGCAAACTCACCCTCTGCAATCGCTTGCATGGTTTGGTTTATTCCGGTGATCGCCGCTTTAGTTTCACCCATCGCACCTTGTAAGTCTGTGATCATTTTTGCATAGTCACCCAAAAACTCACCTTCCACCGTATAGCTATAATCGCCAATACGTAATGAATGGATCGCCCGTTGAATTTCACTTAGTACTTTCTGAATTTCATCTGCCGATAGGTTAACCTGTGTTTTTAACACATCCAAATCACCGCGAGAATCAGCGTTAATTCGTTTATCCAGTTCACCGCGAGACAAGGCATCAATCATATCCGACACCGATACCATTAAATGCTGAACACCAGTCACATAATTATTAAAACTGCGACCTACACGACCTAACTCGTCCTCACTTAATGATTCCGTTCTAACAGACAAACTACCATGTTCATCTGCACGATTAATTTTATCGGTCATTTCTTTTAAGGGTTTTAACACGGATAAACGCATACGGGTGAATACTTGGAATAACAAGAGAATGAAACCGCCCGACATCGCCCCCTGAGCGACATAAATCATAAAGTACGTTTCACTCAACACCTTATTCAAAATAGTCATCGGTTCAGCAATAATGTGCGCGCCGACTTGACCGGTCGAATCCGTAATGGGATCAGCCATCAATAAATAATCACCGCTCACCATTAAGCCCTCCTGCATCAACTGAGGTAAATCAACACCGGCCAATATTTTGGCTATTTGAGTATCAATATCTGCTTCACCCGAAGTTAATAATTGAATACTTCCTTGCTGGGCATTAAGTGTGGCATATAACCGATCGCCTGCCGATTCCTGCTGGGCAATATAGGCTAATGGAATGGATAACACGACCGCACCTAACACACGATCACCGTAAGGCACCGGTACAATCGCGCGAACAAAACCTGAACCTTTTTCAAAACTCACATCTGTAATAGGTTTACTCGGTAAGTTGTTTAAGGTAATTGGAGCACCTTCATGTGTGAGTTGTTTAAGATTGGCATCGTAAATCGCCAAACCAATCCCTTTTAAACCCGCCGTTTTGACATAATGCTGATAGTTCACGGTCACAATCTGCCACAATACCGTTTGCTGATTATCATAAAGCCCATAAATAACCGCTGAGTTACTGGCTATACCAACGGCATTTGTTAAAGCAATCGTGCCAACGCCATGTAATTCTGACTCTAAATTATTGTGTAAAACTTGATGACGTTCAGCGACGGCTCCCTGATACAAATCATCCGCCACATTTTGCAAATAAATTTGCAAAACAATACTCCACATAATCGCCATGGCAATTAAAGGAATGAGGGTTTTTCCTAGAATACTGCGTTTAGGCAACGGGCTCCAACGCGCCATCCGCTGTTGCGCGGGAGTAGTACAAACACCCTTGCGAATTAAACTTTTGCCACTACGTAATGCCGAATAGGCCTTTTCTACCTGTGGAATTAATTCCGGTTCAATTGGATTTCGTACTGATTTGTAACCAACCACTTTACCGTCCCGACGAACCGGTGCGATGTTTGCTTCAACCCAATAGTGATCACCATTTTTACGTCGATTTTTAACATACTGATGCCAAGGCTCGCCCTGTTTAAGCGTACTCCATAAATCTGCAAATACCGCTTCAGGCACATCAGGGTGGCGAATCATATTATGCGGCTGGCCTTCCATTTCTTCCCAGCTATAGCCACTTACCTCAATAAAGGCTTGGTTTGCATAGACGAGATTGCCTTGTAAATCGGTTTCAGAAACTAATGAAACCCCTTCCGCAATAACATATTCCTTCTGGGTAACCGGCAGATTTTTCTTCATATTGAGTAATCCAACAACTAATTATTTTTATTAAAAAGGCAACTTTAAGTTTCGTTTAAGCTCTTGCTCTAAGCGTTTTTTTGCCTCATCCTCGGCTTTCTTTTTTTCTTCTTTTAAACGTTGATTTGCTTGATCATTTAGCTGCTTTTGCAAATCAGTCTGTGCCTTTTTAGCACTGGCATCGGCATCTTGAGACAACCAGGCCTGTAATTGTTTTTGCTGTTCCGTTAACTTGTTTTGATCCACACCCAAACGTTTTAACTCTGACTCTATCGGTGCTTTAACTTCATCCAGTTTTGCATTTAACTGACGTTCTAAGTCTTGTTTAAAACCTTTAAGCTGTTGCTGGTAAACGGCATCAAATGCTTTAGACAACTTACGATCTAAGTCCGAACCTATATCCACAGTAGGTGAACTCAAACGCCCTGTTAAACGGGTATTGACTGAAAACTGGTCAATATCCTTAAACGCCGGCGCAATATAACGTTTCACATCTGCCGATTTAGACGCCGATAAATCAAATTCCACCTGCCGATAATTCAGATCTAAATATGAATCCGAACGGCTCAAGCCAAACAAATTAACCTGACCGCTAATATCAGTCATGGCGTTTTTTAAACTCAACGGCAAGCTATCATTGTCTGAAACCAGCCAATCTTTTACCGCATAATTCGGCCACGTTACATCCGCACGCGTTAAAACTTGATCGCCTTCTAAAGCACTGCTAAATCCCTTAAACTCCAGCGGAATGTCACGGCCTTTTGGCTGTGATTGAATAACAAAACGAACCGGCTTGAGACTTTGCGCATGATCAAAATTGATATCTTTCACATCCGCCTCAATCCGCCCCCAATCTAACTCACCGTTAAAGCGCAGCTGTTTAATCATAAAATCAGGCTGTGGGTCCAACTCAGCAAACTGCACATATTCGCCAAACGCGCGTGCTGGTTTAACCGCTGTAGCCGCAGCTTGTTCTTGCTGATATTCGGCTAACCAAGCCAATAATGGCTGCGCTTTTTGATACCAATCTAATGCCGTCTGCAAGGGCTGCTGAATTTTTTCACCAAATAACAGATATGTCACATTTGCCAGGCCTGACTGATCAAGTGAATAGGTAGACAACAACCGCTGCAAATCTTCATTCGGCAATTTTTGTAATCGCGTTACATCTTGACGAACCTGTTTAATCCCGTCATTTAACAATTTATGCGCTGTCTCGATGGCTTTTTGATCCGCACTAATCTGTTTTTGCAGCTCTACCAAACGTTTATGACGTTGTTGAATATCGGCTAAATCTTTAAACGGTCCTTTAAATAACGTCTCCAACTCTTGCTGGTAAGCTCGGATGGTCGCTTCTGTCGGCAAGTTTGCCTGCGCTTGCGCCCACTCTTGTTCGAGTTGTTTTATCTCTTGTTCGACCTTACTCGCTTGTTCAACGGTTTGTAATGTTTCGCGTGCTAAAACATCCTCTGCTTTAGGTAAATCAAACGACGGCATAAAACTTTTGCTTTGATCTTGTTCTTTGGGTTTTTCAACGGGCTTTTCAACCTGTTTGCGCACTATTTCGCCACTGATTTTTCGTGGTTGGTTTAATGCCAGGCCGCTCATATCGACCTCCTCCATCACAAACCGCCCAACCACTAGATGATAAAGATTAACCGCTAAATGAATACGCTCTATATTCAGTAAATTTTGCATCGGTTGATCAGGATCGGTTATCGCCAAACCTCGCACTTCTATCGCTAACGGGCTTAAACTTAAACCGATCGAACCAATATCAACCTGCGCGCCCCAAGCTTCTGAAGCCGTTTTTTCTAGCTGGCTTTTTAACCCCCAGCTACCCAAAACATAACCTCCGCCAACCACAATACTGACTAATACAAGCACGGTAATAACACCCGACCAACGAATCCAACCCGCTGATTTTTTGCTCACATCAACCCCATCTTCTGATGGATTCACATTATTTTCTTGTGACGTTTTACTCATCCCGCCACCTTTGACAATAAGCCTGCTTTATCAGTCATTTTTAGCATTTGTACAATTTTGAATTTATTGACCCAAACCACAAAACGTTTACGGTAAATTCGAATCAGTAACCAACTTAACAACCAAAACGGTAACGCCATTACATAAGCGACGACAATACTACCGATTACAATTGTGTTATTAAAGGCCATAAAGCGCCAAAACGCATTGTTATACCATTCTGTCCACAAACTGACCAATTCAGGATGATTGAGCAGCCATAAACCAAATTGATGGAATAACGGGTCAAAGGCATATGCAAATCCGGTAAACAGGGCCCATGCTACTAATAACGCCGATAAATTAACCCGCAACAACATAATTAAAAATATGGTCAATAAAGTGTGAGGAAAAAACAGCGGCGTTAAACCAAGCAACATTCCTAATGTCAATGACAAAGCGACTTGTCCGGGATGTTGATTACTATTCAACACCTTAAATAATTTGATAATGCTTCTCATACTACGCCCCTAACCCGCTTAATTTTTATCGACCAATTGTAACGTGATTACCACTAAACGCAACTTGATGAACTGTAACACTTAACGCAATTCTTGCGGATCAACATCAATGCTCCAACGGACCTTGCTCACCAAAGGTAATTGATAAATTTGCGCTTCAACAGCACCAAACCATTGTTGTAACGCCATCCTATCTGTTGCTTGCAACAACAAATGAAAGCGATATCGCCCTTGCCGTCGTTCCATCGGTGCACTGACCGGCCCCCATACCTCACAAGGGGCATTAACCTGTGTCGCTAATAATAAGGTCTTGATACTATCCAAAAACAACAACGCCGACTCTGCTTGCAGCGCTTCGGCGCGAACTAAAATTTGAAAACCATACGGCGGTAACTGCGCCATTTCACGTTCGCGCAGAGCTTGCTCGGCAAACGCATCATATCCTTGACTGACCAACGTAGTTAATAACGTATGTTCCGGGTGATGGGTTTGAATCATCACTTCACCCTTACGTTGTGCACGTCCGGCTCGCCCGGCGACTTGAATGATTAATTGTGCCATGCGTTCGGCGGCACGATAATCAACACTGAATAAACCTTGATCAAGATCAATCAAACCGACTAACGAGACATTCGGAAAATGATGCCCTTTCGCTAGCATTTGCGTGCCAATCAAAATATCGGCTTCACCACTGCGAGCCTGTTCAATTTTTTCGCCCAACACCCCTTTACGTCGGGTTGTGTCGCGATCAATGCGCACCAATGAATGCTGCGGAAACCAGCTGGCGATTGTTTGTTCTAACCGTTCTGTTCCTTGCCCAATATGCACAAACTCTTTGCCACCACAGTCCGGACACAAGGTTGGCGCTTTGGCACTAAACCCACAATGATGACAACGAAGTTCATGCCAGGCCTGGTGGTAAGTTAAATTGGCATCACAACTGGGGCATGGGGCTTGCCAACCACAATCATGACACATTAAAACCGGCGCAAATCCGCGCCGATTTAAAAACAACAATACTTGTCCACCAGCATTTAAATGACGTTGCATCGCGTTTTTTAATGGCGTTGATACCCCTTCGGTCAGACGCTCGCCGCGAATATCCAACAAATGCACATCCGGCATTTGTGCGGCGGCCGCACGCTGGGTCAGCATGAGTCGTTGATAACGCTGTTGTTTGACATTAAATAACGACTCTAACGAAGGGGTTGCCGAACCCAACACTACCGGTACATTTTGCATTTGCGCGCGCCGCACCAATAAATCACGTGCGGAATAACGAAAACCGTCCTGCTGTTTAAACGATAAATCATGTTCTACGTCAATAATGCACAAACCTAAATTGGCAAACGGCGTAAATAATGCCGAGCGCGTGCCGAGCAGTACCTTCACTTCACCTGTGCGAATTAAATGCCACGCACAATGGCGTTCGCTGTCATTTAAGCCTGAATGTAACGCCACCACCGGTTGCTGCAAATAAGCCTCAAAACGCGCTGCTGTTTGTGGTGTTAAACCTATCTCCGGCACTAATACCAATACTTGTTTATCCTGAGCCAACATTGCTTCAATTAACGCCAAGTAAACTTCGGTTTTACCGCTACCGGTTACGCCCTGTAACAAATAAGCTTTAAACTCATTTGACTGACTTAAGACAGTATTAACAGCCGATTGCTGTTCCGCATTTAGGGTGTGATTTGGTGGCGGCGAAAATACGCTGTCAGCTAGACAGCTGGCGGTTTGTTCGTCTAACCAACCTTGTTGCAACCAACGCTTAACTAATGGCCGCCAACCGTCAAAACTCTGATTTAAACGTGATTCCGACCAGGCCTGGTCATTGCTCAATGCTTGCCATAGTGCCCGCTGTTTAAGCGCGTTTTTAGCCAAGTCTTCCAATTGAATAGTTTTACCAAGTGCTGAACGTTGCCATTGCCGTTGACCCTCCACTTCAAGTGATTCGCCACTACGAAGGCGTTTGGGCAATGCATTCATCATCACCTCGCCAATTGGCTCGTGATAATAATGTGCAGACCAGCTCAAAAATCGAAGGTCTAATTCGTTATATAACGGCGTGGTGTCTAACACCTCAAGCACTGGTTTAATTTTGCTCGGATCATAGTCAGCCTGCTCAACGCACGCCATCACCACACCAATTCGTGTCTGTTTTCGAAAGGGCACGCGCACACGAACACCCGGCAAAACCGGATGCTCACAGCGATAATCCAATGGGGTTAAAAACGGGCCGGCAACCGCCACTTTGACAATCATTACAATGTGCTCATGCGATTCAAAATTAATAAAGTTCAACATTATAAACCAGCTTAAAGATTAAGCCGTTTATACCCTGCCTGCTTAGTGGTTTTTTTGCCCATTTATCGGCATAATAAAAATTCGGCAAAACAACTTAGCAGGCTGCTATGACTACGAATTCGTTACGGCGTGCGTTTCGCCCCTCTTTAGTATGGATTACTTTGCCCGGAATCTTACTCCCGCTGGCATCGGCTATGTTGGCAACCATACTTTTTGAGCAAAGTTCTTGGCCAAGTGTACCTTTTCACGCCTTACTCGAAGGTGCGGGTGTAATACTAAACCTCAGCATTGCCATTTATTTGTTTTTATTATTACGCGCCAAACAACTCCCGCTACATTTTATGTGGATTGCAACAGGCTTTCTGGCAATGGCGATTCTCGGCGGATTTCATGGTGCAGTCGCGCCCGGCAATAGTTTTGTCGGATTACACAGTACGGGGGTTTTAGTAGGCGGGCTGTTGTTTGCAATGATTGCAATGCCGAAAACCTTTCATCGCCAGGCCTGGTTAAAAGCATTGCCTTACATCACAGTGTTTGCTGCGACCCTGCTCAGTTTACTGATTATGATCAGTGATGAT